>CAZMNG010000490.1:0-4232 GCA_964567505.1 uncultured Chthoniobacterales bacterium | reverse complement strand
CGATGTGTTTCCCGAAGAACCGTTTGCCAGAGATCACCCGATTCGGGAACTGCCGAACGTCGTGCTGTCGGCGCACCGATCCGGCGGCATTCAGGAAGCGTTCTATGAGATCGGGCGCATGGTCGTTGCCGATGTGGACTTGTTGCTGCGTGGATTGCCACCGATTTCGTGCAGAACCGCGCAACCGGAAACAGTCCGGAAATTTCGAAGCAAGGCAGTCAAGGTTTCATGAATTCTTTAAAGGAAGTCACCGATTAATCGTCTTCGTCCTCTAAGCCGTCAGCGCCGCTGATCGTAAGTCGTGATCGTGCTCGCTGTTCGAGCGCATTGCCTTAGGGTCGTGTCTGCAGATCCGGTCCGGCGGCCGCCGCCGGACCGGATCTGCAGACACGACCCTGCCCCTGAGAGCGCGGACGAAAAAGTTTGCAATCCTGGTCAAGAAACTATGCCAAAGGCGGCTTAACGAAGCGCTAGTCGATGGCGCTCCTAGGGAGCTGATCGCAATGTTTTGGCGTGGTATCTATAGAGATATTGCTCTTACGGAGCATGCTTAAAGATGGCATCAGCAAGCTCCGTAGGAGCGATATCTTTATAGTTACCACGTTGAAAAATTGCGTTTAGCTCCGTAGGAGCGGGATCATGGATAACACATGCATAAGTCGCCATTTGTGTTGTCTTCGCTGATGTGGCCATTTTGGAGAATCGGCCGCGCCAAGCGGCTCGCAGAGCCGCTTCAGATGCAGCGCTCTTTTCTGATGAAAAGTGCGCCTGGATTTTGGACATTTAGAAGAAGATTTTAACCTGACCTTCTCACAAATTAATCAATTTGTGAGAAGGTCACCCGTTGCAAGCTGCTTGGGAAGCAGCTTGCCGGGGCGATCCGGCGACCGCCGGACGCGGCTATCCCCAATCCGGCCAGGGCCGGATCGGCACTCTGTGCGCATTTCTCACGGGGACGTGAGAAATGCGGGTAAGCTGCGTCCTGTGAGCCGAGGACCCCCAATCGACAGGCGAGACGCCTATCCTACATTGGGCGGCGTCCCATCGGGGGTGTGGTCACGCCAGCGCCGATGTTTCTTAGTTGCAGCCAGGCCCGACCGCGGAAAGGACGCAGTCCACACCCTGGTAGGACACAGAGCAATGTAGGATAGGCGTCTCGCCTGTCGCGCTTGGGCACATCCGAGCTTGGCCATTTAAAGATTTTGCTCCTACAGAGGCCCTCGGCCTGAGTTCGGGTCGAAGGGATGCTTTTGGCAGAGGCCGGTTTAATTTTTCAATTTTCGATTTTATGCCCCGCCAATCCTCTTAAATATTCACTCCTGGGTCCTGATCCCGATTGTTTCGGACAGCAGTGTTTATCAGCCCTTCGCTCCTGCGCTTCTGTCGTTTTTGCGCTTGAGAAGGCTCTGAAACGGGTTGGTCTGATCCGTGTGCTTCAACCGAAGTAAAAGGCAATCTAACAATTATGCTGGTGCCCTGGCCGGGGGCGGTCCGAATTTTTAATGAACCTTTTAGTTTTTTAACCCTTGCCCGCATGTTGGCCAATCCGAATCCTGGAGTGGTTTTGGGTCCGCTGGCCATGCCTGATCCATTGTCTGTTACTTCGAGAATCAGGTTCCGCCGTTTGGAACGAAGAGTGACGGTGATGGTCGTCGACCGGGCATAGCGGACGGCGTTGCTGATGGCCTCCTGAGCGATTCGCAGAAGATTTTGTCGGACTACGGCGGGAAAGGCCTCGGCGTTCGGGAGGTTTGAAGAAAAAGCACAGTGCAGTCTGCCTGGAATGCTCGAGCGGTCGGCTAACATTTGGAGAGCGTCGATTAATCCTGACTGCTCGAACATCATAGGCTGTAGACTGAAAGTGGAGCGACGTGCCTCAGAGAGCCCGAACCGAGCCAGGTCGTCCGCTCGTTCGACCAAGCTCAAGGTGCCCGCATCCGAATTTGCAAGGAGTTCCCGGGCCATGCCCAGCTGCATCGATATGCCGGCAAAACTTTGTGCCAGCGAATCGTGGATCTCGCCGGCCAGCCGATTTCTCTCGTGCAGGACAGCCGAATCACGAGCTGCGTCGGCTAATTTGGCGAGCTGAATGGCCAGGCTGGCCTGGGTTGCCAAGGCTGCGGCAATTTCCAGCTCCTCCGGTCGAAATTCGCGATCCTCCGAAAAGCAAAGCGATAAGAGACCGACCGGCTTATCACGCGACAGCAGAGGAATGGTCAGCAGTGTCTTTACACCCAGAGACAATACGTACGGTAGCCGGTCAGTAAGGATGGCTGCCTCTGGCTCGCCGAGACGAAATACGTTGACTGCTCGCAAAAGAAAGCTCATCTCGGTTTCGCTTTGTGACCGCAAAGCTTTTGGAAATCGGGCTTCGGCGGGAGACATCACCCGCCCGTTCTGGAAGATAAATTCCATGTTCCAGCGATCGGTCTCTACGTTATGCAAGCGCAGGGAGGAAGTGGCGGCCCCCAACTGTCCAGAGATTGCAACCATTACCCGGCCCAGGAACAGGTCCAGTTCAGGCACCGCGGCGAGTGCGTCCAGACACCCGCGCAGGGCCTCGTTCGCTTTCCCGAGTTGGCTGGCGCGCTGCTGCGCAAACATTTCACGTTCGCGTGCCATTTTGGTTTCCAATTCTTCGGCGCGCTTTAATCCGGTAATGTCAGTCGCGATTCCGCAAATCGCGTACGGTTTGCCGTCGTTATCACGCAGGGGAAATTTTACGGTGACGAAGTGGTGTACGCTGCCACCGTGGGGTACGGATTCTTCAAACTGTGTCGGGACGCCACGGTCAATGACTTGGCGATCGTAGGCGCGAATCGCCTCGGCGACATCGTGTGGAAAGACGTCAAAGTCTGTTTTTCCAACAATCCGCTCACGCTGGAGGTGCACGCGGCGTTCAAATTCGCGGTTAATCAAGAGATAATTAAGATCGAGATCTTTGACAAAGATGACTGCTGTGGTGTTGTCAACGATGTCCTGCAACCGTGCTTCGCTCTTGCGCAATTCGCTGCCGCTGTTTCGGAGGGCCTCTTCCGCGAGCATTCGCTCGTTGATCTCGGCCTGCAGCTCTTGATTGGCGTCGCGGAGCTCGGCGTACAACCTGGCTTGTTCCAACGAGATCGCGGCTTGCGACGCGATCAGCTCCAGGATCGCCAGCCGATCCGGTCTGAAAACGCCGGGTGCCAGGTTATTCTCAAAGTAGAGAATGCCGGTTAATTGGCGCTGCCTGACCAGAGGGAGACAAAGCACGGACCTGGCAGATTTTCTACGGAAGTATTCGTCCCCGGAAAAAAGATTCTCGGCCGAAGCATCACTTAGATTCACGCTTTCTTTGGTGCGGATAACATAACGAATCAATGAATCTGGCAGCTCCAAAGGAGTCACTGCCGATCGGCGAAAATGAACGGCAACCTGGTCGGAAACGCTTCTGGCCTCGGCTTCGATTCGTTGCTCATCCACTCCTGGAAGAATTAACAGACCGCGCTCAGCACCGGCTTCCTCGATTGCTGTCCGCATAAGCGTGTTGATCAGGCTCTCCAGGACAATTTCGCCCGAGATTGCTTGCGAGGCTTTAACGACCGTCGCCAGATCAAGGTGTTCGACCGGCGTCCCGATCGTGGTGGCCGGGCACTGCGACGAGAGATCTTCCCGCAGGAGCGGGTGCGATTCGTCGAGTTGGCGCACTTTGCCCTCCGCTCCCCAACGCACATAACAGCACCGTGCGTCCCGGAGACAGGTAAGCGCGATTTTATTAAATCCGCGCGCCGCGTAAAATGCTGCGGCAAGTTCATTGGCGATGCCCTCGTTCTGGACGAACCCGTTCTCACGCGCCGACTGGATAGCCTGCTCGTAAAGACGCTCAGCATCGAGTTCCCGGCCTTCGATCCGTGCGATTTCCGCGGACGCCAGGAGGGCCCGGTTTCTGAAGGTCTCGGGACAATTTTGCGCCCAAATTTCAAGTTGAGCATGGTGAGCGGTCAACTGCATAGATCTCCCTTATTCCGCCCGCGGCAAAGGATGAAGTCTTCACGCGAGCGCAACGCCTCGGAGACGTATCCTGTCAGCTTAGTCACAGGCGGGATTCCTGCCGCAGGAACAGATTCACCGCTTTGACGGAGAGCCATCGAACAGATACCATCAGCGCTAAATTCAACGGCGAATTCGGGTGCCCGGCGCGTAATGTCACGGCGGCATCCTAAGCGCTCCCGGTTTCGTTCACCATTAAGAAG
>CAZMNG010000489.1:0-4238 GCA_964567505.1 uncultured Chthoniobacterales bacterium | reverse complement strand
ATTCGCGGATTCGCTGATTTCGATTTCGAAGTGACTGCTCATTCCGCGGGTGTCCGCCCGGTGATCCGAGTTGATAATCGCCCGGTGCTCGGCACTCACCCGGATAACAGACGGGTCGCGATTTTCAACGGACTCGGATCCAAAGGCGCGCTTCAAGCCCCTTTTGCATCGAAGCAACTGATCGATAACTTAGAGCAGGGCCTGATGATCCATCCGGAATTTGACGTATGCCGAAAATCCTTGTGGCAGCAACGACGGAGCGCCTGACAGCAGAGGCGGCGAACTGGATCGAAGGCGCGTTGTCCGAGGGCGGGCTCGCTGTCGACGCGACCGTCGGGAATGGGTACGACACTCTTTTTCTTGCGCATCGGGTCGGACCGCGTGGAAGGGTGATCGGTTTCGACGTCCAAAAGGCCGCCCTCGCCGGGGCGAGAGAACTTCTGAAATTTGTTGGGTCGGTCGATCGAGTTTCGTTGATTCACGATTCCCATTCGCGGCTCGAAGATTATCTGCCGGCCGGTGCGGTAATCCAGGGTGCCATGTTCAATCTCGGTTATCTGCCTCGAGGGAATCGCCAGATCATCACAAAGCCGGAGACGACCGTCGCCGCTTTAAGCGCCGTTCTGCGCCATTTGGCCGATCGCGGCCGTGTAACGCTGCTTGTCTATCGCGGACACGAAGGCGGCCCTGAAGAGTACTCCGGGCTTCGGCGATTCCTGGAAGAATTACCCGACGCGGCATGGCAGGTCGAAGAGCTCATCAGCGGCAGCGATTCTGCAATCGCTCCCAGGTTGTTTCGGATCGGCAAGCAATCGTCGCCCGAAATCTAAATACTATACTTGTTAAATAGTATTTATGACCTCAAATAATCTGCAGATTATTGCAGATAAAGAAATACTTTGGAAAAATAGTATACTATTTAAGTAGTGTTAATACGTTTGCATCGAGCTGACGGCTGTCTCGTCCGCTTTAACCAGACTTATCCTTATGCTAGAATTGCCCGCCCCAGGCGACGGGAACAATCCGTTGCCTTTGAACGATCATGGTCAGCCCGGATCGAACGCGACTGATCCGGACCTGAACGGGCAAAAATTGGCCGTCAACCTGTACATCAAAGGGACCAGCGGTCCAATCACGTATCACCAGGAAGCGTTACAGACCTCCTATTTATCCGCACCGAATGCCGGAGATCGAACACACGACACGGACGACAACAGCCTAAGCCGAGGCGAACTCGATCGATATCGCTCCGTTCGCACCGAACAAGCCTTAAACAAACGCGACAGAGCGGCTGAGGCAGAAAAATACAGTCTCGCCGACGCGCCCAGACGCTCACACGCCGGCACCGCTCCCCCTCTGGAGCGGTGCTCTTTAGTTGCCCGGGGCAGCAAATGGGCGTTATAGTGCACGTTTCCAGATTATGCGCCCTCTCAGCCTGTCCCTCGCCCTCATTGTAATTTCCGTCAGCACCGTATCCGCGGGAACAATCCTGGAAGGGTACAGCGAGGTCCAAGGCAAAGATTACGCCTTCGAAATCAAGGCTCCTCGCAGCTGGGTGCTCGACAACGACGCTGCGAAGGCGCAGGGGCTAAACCTTGTACTTTATCCGACCGGCAACAACTGGCGGGAGAGCATGGCGGTCATTTACGTCCGGGTGCGTACCCTGGGACCAACGATCCAGAATATCCCGGACCAGGTGAATGACACTCTGCGCAACCTGAAGGAATCGGGCAGTCCCAACGTGAAAGCCAAACACGTTCGAACCCTCACCACACAGGACGCGAGCAAGGCAGAGATCTATTACTATACCGGAGACCAATACGGTAACCTCGAGGCGGCTGCCTATATTCAGGCAAAGGCTTCGATCCACTTCATCACGTTGTCTGCTCGCGATGAAGAGGCCTTTAAACAGGCCATATCCGCTTTCGATTCGGCCGTGGCCTCCTACGAAGATTTGACGAAACCTCCGGCAGAAAACTCGCCCCCATAGGAGCTATGTCGAAAATCGAGTGGGATTCGCAACTCTATCTCCGCTACGAACGGGAAAGAACTCAACCTTCGATTGACCTTGTATCGAAGATCGCCCTCGAATCTCCAACGGCGATCATCGACCTGGGATGCGGGCCCGGCAACAGCACCCGCATCCTGCAAGAACGCTGGCCGAGTGCCAGGATCACAGGACTCGATTCGTCGGCGGCGATGATCGAGCGGGCTCGCCAAAGCTCAGACGCAATCGAGTGGAAAGTCGGCGACATACAGACCTGGTCAGAGCCCGATCGGTTTGACCTTGTCTTTGCGAACGCTTCCCTGCATTGGCTTGGGAACCACGCGACGCTGACGAAACAATTGCTCCACGCCGTCAAACCGTCGGGAATTCTCGCGTTTCAGATGCCGGCTCTGTACAACCAGCCCGCAGCACAGGCCGTGCACGACTTGTCCGAATCGCCCGAGTGGAAATCGTATCGGCTCTCCGAACGATACACGCTCCGGACGCACACATCGGCTGAATACTACGATTGGCTCGCTCCGCTATCGAAGGAGCTT
The DNA here is from genome assembly GCA_964567505.1 of uncultured Chthoniobacterales bacterium. Lineage (GTDB taxonomy): Bacteria > Verrucomicrobiota > Verrucomicrobiia > Chthoniobacterales > JAFAMB01 > JAFAMB01. The sequence continues at coordinate 1,694 of CAZMNG010000489.1, read as the reverse complement.
CATATCTGGGAAACGGTCTACTTCCACGAGATGGCGAACCACGACGCGATTGTCGACTTCTCCTCCAGTACCGGGCTCAAACCGTACCTGGAAGGATTACCATCGACCGAACTCCGGAACCGCTTTACAGCATCTCTCCTTGACACCTACCGGGCAATGTTCCCCACACAAGCGAACGGAAAAGTACTCTTTCCGTTTCGCCGGCTCTTCGTGATCGCCGCCCGGTAAACGGCATCGTTCGGTTCATGTCTGAATTCCCAAACGGCCCTTCCCTGTCGTCGCCCTATGAGACCGATTGGACCGATGGGACTCAGTCGGCCACCGGACCGGATGTGCAGACAGGACCCTCCGGCTATCTCAGCACCGCATCGTGGAAACACTTCCAGTCATCGATCCGGTTCAGAGTTACTGCGTCCCGAATCCCGGTGTCCGGCGGTAGCCCATTTTCTCCGAGTACTGACTGCACTGTGCCGTCATCGTGGTTATAGCCTCGGATCGCTTCGTTGAGCTTGTCGATTGATGCGGAGTCAAGCCGTGCATCGGGTTGTTGTTTGATCCAGGCTTCGAACTCGCAGTATGTAGGGCGATTCTTCGTGATGTAGTTGACCACGGGTTCTTTCTTTAAGTTCAAGCCGTCGAGCACCATTTGGTCGAAACCTGTGCCGACAGCCGGATATCCGTCTGCCAAAAGCCCTTTACTATCCAGAGACACTTTTAGCCAGAGCCGGGGCAGATGCAGTACGCCAAGGGGACCGACTTCTGCCGAACCGATGAGGGGAACAATTTTGCTCATAGTGATTGGGGGGGTAGGTAGAATTCCAGACTTTAACAGGAGATCGACTTCCTGAAAAGATCTCTTAGCTTAGCTTAGTGTCGTTCGACGGTTTGCGCGCGCTCGGTGCGCTCTTTCATGTTCTTATTGAGCAAGTCAAAATAGTCAGGGTTCCGCCGCATTAGATCCGAGTGCGGTCCAATGTCGGCGATTACGCCGTTCTTAATAAACAGATTGAAGTCGGTCTGAAAGATATCCGGATCATGGGTAATGATCAGCGTAGTCCGGCCACGAACGGCTTCCCGCAAATTCGCAGCGACTGCGAGCATCGTTTGGGGATCAAGGCTTGAGCCCGGTTCATCAAGAATCAGGATGCGCTGCTTTCCACAAAGCAGCTGAGCGATGCCGACTCGTCTACGCTGGCCGAACGATAAATAACCCTCGCCGCTCAAACTCCGGATCGGATGCTGAAGAGTCAGGCTCTCTTCTTCCAGAAATTTTGTGACGCCGGAGAGCCGTAGAGCATCGTCAAAATGATCTATGTTCGAGCGCTCGCGCCCGATCAGAACATTTTCTTCAAGCGTGCCATTCAGAAATTCAAATCCCGTTGGGAGGAAACCAATGAGTTCCCGTTTCCAGACGAGAGGCCATTGCGCGACGTCCACCCCATCGACCAATATCACGCCACCGGGCGGCACCAAATCTCCATTCAAGAGCTTGCCTAACGTGCTTTTTCCGCAGCCGGATCGCCCAGTGATGCCTACCAGCGCTCCGGCGGGAATCTCAAATGTCAGCCCGGTGAAAACCGACTTTGTTGAACCGGCGTAAGAGAACGTTACGTCCCTCAGCCGGAGCGAAGCCGGAACCGGGCAACCGGCGAGCTCGGACAACTGCGCAGGGGGCCGGCCCGGCCGCGGGATAT
>CAZMNG010000488.1:0-4244 GCA_964567505.1 uncultured Chthoniobacterales bacterium | reverse complement strand
GGGACAGGCTGATAGTAGCCAGGCACGAAGTGCCTGGAGTCATGAGAAAAATAGCGCCGTCCCAGCGGGACGATAGATTGGATCTCGGCTTAGATTAGATTAGGGGCGAGACAGGAAGAGGTAATAACAATATCTCTGCGACTGAAAATGACTGCGACCGTCCCTCCCGGGACGGCGATCTTTCTGTATCGCGACCCAGGCACTTCGTACCTGGCTACTATCATGCTGTCCCTCCGGGACAAAGTGCATTCACCCGCCGAGGCTTGTGCTCAAGTTAATGCTTATGGGCGGCCGCCGGACTCTTCGGGGCTAACCGCGCAAAATGGCGAAATGCAAAGTGCATTTCGCCATTTTGGAGAATCGGCCGCGCCAAGCGGCTCGCAGAGCCGCTTAAAGACGCGGCGCACTTTTCATGTCATGAAAAGTGCGGGTAAGCTCTAAAATCTCGTGAGCACTTGGGCTCGCAAGATTATCAGGCTAGGGCGATTTTTCGTTCAACGGCGGTCGGCAAATGGACGATAGTTACTTTAGATGAATTTTGATCGAGTAAACTCTCGGGTGACGCGTTTGATGCTGGGCCTGGCGCTGACATTCGCGATCTGTGGGCCGGCGAGCGCCGACGACACCTGGCACAACGTTTACCATAGTCTGAAGCATTTCTTTACCGGCAAATCGGGCAGCAGCCCGACGCCCGCCGTTCGTCATCATGCAAAACACGCGGTGAGCCAGGAAAAGGACAGCGAGTCAGGGCAACCTAGCCCGTCCTCGTCGCCGTCACCGTCTGTTTCGACTGCGCAGGAGAGCGCGCCGTCTGCGACCCCGCGCGTCGTGGTATTGCCGGCCGCGACGCCGGTGGCGTCGCCAACCGCTGCGACTTCCCAGAACAAGGCCGACTCTGACGCCGCACAAAAATCGCCCGACGAGCAACTGACGCCACCACCGGTCGGTGCTGCGAAGCCGGCCGAGTCGGCTCCGAAGTCGGAGTCTGCGTCGGATGTTAGGCCGGTGCTGCGGTCATTATCCGATCAAGGTGCCGCAGCCAGCCCGACGCCCACGCCGCGATGATCTCGGATGTCCGTGAAGAAGTGCTTGCGACTCGCCAATAAACAATTCCGGGGGTAGGATGAGCTGCAGAAAGTTCACGAAGGAAAACCCCAATCAGAACGGCTTATGGAACCAACGGCGGCGCAGGATAAGGCAAAAAAAGTGGCCGCAGCTCAGGCCATCGAACGATTTCTCAAGGACGGAATGACAATCGGGCTTGGATCAGGAACCACTTCTCGATGGTTTGTTCGTATTCTCGGCGAGCGCGTTGCGCACGGGCTCCGAGTCACGGGTGTGCCAAGCTCGAAATCGACCGGAGCGCTGGCTCAGGAAGTTGGAATCGCGCTTGCCGACCTGAACGACGTTGGGCAGCTGGATATGACCATTGATGGCGCGGACGAAATCGACGCCAGTGGCCGGATGATCAAGGGAGGCGGCGCCAACTTGCTCTGGGAAAAGATTGTGGCTTCCGCATCGGACAAAATGGTTTGCATCGTGGACGGGTCAAAGCGCGTGGAGCGGCTCGGCCGGTTCCCGCTCCCGGTCGAAGTAGTTCCCTTCGCTTGGCGCAGCACCGAGCGGCACTTGATTAAGCTCTTCGCGGCGCAGGGCCTCGGCTCTCCAAAGATCGATGTGAGAGGCGGTGTTGATAAACCGCTGATTACCGACAGTGGTCACTATCTTCTCGATTGTCACTTGGAATCGATAACCGATCCCGAAACGCTCGCAGGCAAATTGAATCAAATTCCAGGCGTCGTAGAACATGGCTTGTTTATAGATATCGCGACCGACGCAGTGGTTGGGTTTGCAGACGGAACGGCGCAAGTCCTGAGCTTCCGCGCTTAGCCCAGGAATCTTACGGGCCAAAGCGTTCATAAGATTTTGGACTACAAAGCAGCCGTCTTGGATTGCACGTGCAGCGGTTATTCAATCACGCGGGAAACTGAAGCGAATTGCTGAGCCGCCGGAATGGTGAATGTGATCGGCGGAGCCGGGCTCTTGGTCGAGATATTGCCGACCTCCCAGAGGTCGCATTTTTCGGCCAGATCGGCGATTTTGGCGAACGTTATGGGTCCGTCCGAAAGTCGCGCTGAGAGATAAGCGGGCGAACACACTTGCCGGGTCTGCTTAAAGGGTCGAGTCACACACAATTCAGTCGAATTCATAAAACTTCGGTTGACCAGTCGGTTTAGGTTAACTCCAAAAAAAAGAGCTTTTCTTCAGGCTACTGCCCGAGCCCGGGGTGCCCCTGCGAGCCGAAACACTCCGTCCTTGAGGGACTGCAATACGTGCGGGTTGTTTTCGATTTTTGCCTGTCCCATGAGGCCGTTTGAGTAGCAGAAAATCTCCCGTGCCAGTTCCCTGGGGTCCTTAACCTGCAAAGAGCCTTCGGCGTCGGCATCCCTTAAAGCTGAAGCCAGGTATTTCATGGTCCGTTCGGAAAGTTCCTGAGCTTTCCTGCGAATCTGCTCGTCCTGGGTGCTCAGTTCAGAGCCAATCGACGCGAACGGACACCCGCACATTTTCCCGAATTTTTCGTACTTAGCCAACTGATCCTGAACGACCCTGTCGCAAAACTTCTCGAGGCGCTCCAGGGGCGGTATTTGCGAAGAAAAAAGCGCGTCCATCAGGGCTTGTTTCTTATTCCAGTGATCTTCGAAAGCGGCTGCGGCAAGATCGGATTTGGATTTGAAAGCGTAATAAAAGCTCCCTTTATTGACACCGGCGCGGTGGCAGATGTCGTCGACGCTGATTGACCCGTAACTGTTCTCCCAAATCAGCTCGAGAGCAGTGGTGAGCAGTTTCCGTTTGGTATCACTCTCGCGTCTCACGGGGGGAGCTTAGTTGACCGGTTGGTATAATGCAAATGGAATTTGCGTTCGCCGTTCACCGTTCGGCGTTCGGCGTTCAAGGTTCGAAGGCGAAATGAAAAAGTAAGCCCGTTTGACTTCTTAACTCTGTCTTTTGCCCTTTTCCAGCGGCGAGACCTATGTCCTGACCGCGCCGGTGAACGGCGAACGGTGAACGGCGCCGGTGAACGGCGAACGGCGAACGGCGAACCGCGAACGGTGAACGATAGACGACCAGTCAGAACCTGTTATTCTTCTCCGTTTCATGAAGATTAACCGCGCTCTGATTTCTGTTTCCGATAAAGCCGGTATTGTCCCATTTGCACGGCGGCTCGGCGAGTTGGGGATCGAAATTGTATCTACGGGCGGAACGGCCGCTTTGCTCAAAAAAGAATCGATCCCGCACATCGAGATTGAAAATTTCACCGGGTTCCCCGAAATTCTGAGCGGCCGAGTCAAAACGCTGCATCCGAAGGTGCACGGCGGCCTGCTTTACTTGCGGGATAACGCGGACCATTTGCGTCAGGCGGCCGAGAACCAAATTGCACCGATCGACCTTGTCGTGGTCAACCTGTATCCGTTTGAGAGCACGGTGTCTCGGCCCGATGTGACGATGGAAGAAGCGATCGAACAGATCGATATCGGCGGACCGTCCATGCTGCGAAGCGCCGCCAAGAACTATCGGTCGGTGACGGTGGTGACCGATTCCTCGGACTACGGCAGGGTGTTAGAGGAACTCAAAGAGCACGAAGGCGAAACGACATTGGCGCTGCGTGAGCAGTTGGCGATCAAAGTCTTTTTGACGACGGCGCGGTACGATCAGGCGATTGCAAATTTTTTCCGCCGCGAGCCGATTGGGAGCGGATCGTTCACTGTTTCGCTCCCGTTGGAAACTCGGTTGCGCTACGGCGAAAACCCGCACCAGAGCGCGGGCCTCTATGGTCATTTTCAAGAGTATTTTCAGAAGCTCCACGGCAAGGAGCTTTCGTATAACAATATTCTCGATATCGATGCCGCGGGCCGACTTATTCGCGAGTTTCGGGAGCCGACCGTTGCGATCCTGAAACACACGAACCCGTGCGGCGTCGGTTCGGATCCGGATCTCCGGGAGGCCTGGATGAAGGCGTTCGCAACGGACAAACAGGCACCATTTGGCGGCATCATTGTTTGCAATCGCCCACTCACGGAGCCATTGGCGCGTGCAATCTCGGAGATATTCAGTGAAGTCATCATTGCGCCTGAGTTCGAGCCGGATGCGAGAGCGCTGTTGCAGAAGAAAAAGAATCTGCGCTTGATGAAGATGCTTCCCGGGCCTGGGTCCATGTTGCGCGACTCGTGGCGACGACGCGT
>CAZMNG010000487.1:0-4252 GCA_964567505.1 uncultured Chthoniobacterales bacterium | reverse complement strand
AGAGTCAACACGGTGGAGCTGATGAGTCCTCCGATGACGACGGTTGCCAGAGGTTGCTGAACTTCCGCGCCACGCCCGTGTGCCAAGGCCATCGGCACAAAGCCCAGCGCAGCGACCAGGGCAGTCATTAATACCGGCCGTAGCCTGGTAACGGCGCCTTCGCGGATGGCGTCATCCAAAGGTTTGCCGGTGAGGCGGAGGCTGTTGATAAAACTTATCATGACAACGCCGTTTAACACTGCGACACCACTAAGAGCGATAAAGCCGACGCCAGCAGAGATGGAGAGCGGAATGTCCCGAAGCCATAGCGCTAGAACACCACCGGTCAGTGCAAGTGGAACGCCGGTGAAAACCAAAAGGGCGTCCTTGGCGGATCCAAAAGCCATGAACAGCAAAACAACAATCGACAGCATGGCTACTGGCACAACGATCACAAGGCGTTGGGAAGCGCTCTGGAGTTGCTCGAATTGCCCTCCCCAGGCAATCCAGTAACCCGGGGGAATTTTGACCCCTTCATTGATCCGGGCTTGAGCTTCCGTCACAAACGAGCCGATATCGCGGCCACGCACGTTGCAGGTTACTACGATTCGCCTTTTTCCATTTTCGCGGCTGATCTGATTCGGACCTGGCTTGAATTCGAAGTCGGCCACTTCACTCAGAGGAATAAAATTCTGCCCGTTGAATACGATCTTGTTCAGTCCGCCGGAATCCGAATTGCCGTTGGGCAACATGATCGGCACTCGACGAAGGGCGTCCAGATCATTCCGCAGAGTTTCCGGCAACCGGACTACCAAGGAAAACCGGCGGTCTCCTTCGAAGATTTTACCAGCCTCCGCCCCACCGATCGCGGCCTCGATGACCTCTTGTACTTCGCGGGCACTAATTCCGTAACGAGACATAGCTTCTCGCTTCAGGTTCATCGTCAGCATCGGCAACCCGCCTACTTGTTCAACCTTTATGTCGGCTGCACCGGGAACTTTTCCGAGCACCGCCGCAATCTTCTGACCGGCAGATAGCAGCTGTTCCATATCATCGCCAAAAATCTTGACTCCGACGTCGCTGCGAACACCGGAAATCAACTCATTAAAGCGCAATTGGATTGGTTGGGACATTTCATAGTTATTGCCCGGGATTTGTGCCAGCGCTTCATTCATCTCTTCAATCAGCTCTGCTTTGCTCTTCCCGGGATTCGGCCATTCTTTTTGGGGCTGCAGCATGATGTAGCTATCCGCGATATTTGGCGGCATCGGATCACTCGCCACCTCGGCTGTACCGACCCGAGCAAATGATTCCTTCACTTCGGGGAACTGTTTCAGACGTTCTTCGACCGCGCGCTGCATGTTAACGGACTGCTCCAATCCAGTGCCAGGCATCCGCAACACCTGAAGAGCTAAATCACCTTCATCCAGACTCGGGATAAATACAGTGCCCATGCGCGTAGCGAGCAACCCGCACAATGCAATCAGCGTAGCAGCCGAAACCGCCATGAGCGAACGGTTACTCAGCGAGAAGTTAAGCAGCGGAACATATGCGAATTTGGCAATCCGCATCAGGAGGTTTTTCTTTTCACTGATTTTGCCACGCAGAAAAATCGCTATGGTTGCCGGAACGAAAGTCAGAGCAAAAATCATAGCCCCGCCCAATGCCAGCAGCACTGTGATTGCCATCGGGGTGAACATTTTGCCTTCCACTCCGCTCAAAGTCAGAATCGGTAAATAGACAACCATGATAATGATTGAACCAAAAATACTTGGTTTGATCACTTCCCTGGTGGCCTCGAATACAATCTGCAAGCGCTCATTCGGTTTCAGGAGCCGGCCACGATTGTGCTGTTCTTCGCCCAGTCTGCGAATGCAGTTTTCAACGATGATGACGGCGCCATCGACGATGATGCCAAAATCCAGTGCTCCCAGGCTCATCAGATTGCCGCTGATCTTGTTTTGAACCATTCCGGTGACGGTGAAAAGCATCGAGAGTGGAATGATGGCCGCCGCGATGAGCGCCGCGCGAACATTGCCGAGCAGAAGAAACAAGATAACGATGACCAACACCGCTCCTTCGACGAGATTTTTTTGAACGGTTTCGATGGTGGCGTCGACCAGGTTGGTGCGGTTATACACCGTCCTGGCTTCGACTCCCTCGGGAAGCGTTCGATTAATCTCTTTCATCTTTTCATCGACGTGATGCGAAACGGTCCGTGAATTTTCGCCCATCAGCATGAAGGTCGTACCAAGTACGGTCTCCTCTGCGTTATGCGTCGCTGCACCGGTCCGCAGCTCATTGCCCAGGGCGACTTCTGCAATGTCCCTGATCCGGACGGGGATACCGTCGCGGGTACCGACCACTATTGCTTTGATCTCATCAATCGTGCGCACCTGTCCGGGCACCCGGATGAGATATTGCTCACCGTTGCGCTCGATGTAGCCTGCGCCAATGTTAGCATTGTTGCGTGCGAGGGCTTCCGTGACGTCGCGGAAGCTAAATCCGTATGCGACAAGTTTCTGGGGCTGCGGAGTCACATGGTACTGTTTCTCGTACCCTCCGATCGTATTGACCTCGACCACGCCGGGAACGTTCTTGAGCTGAGGCTTGATAACCCAGTCCTGCAACTCCCGAAGGTCGGCCGGCGTGTAAGCCGTTCCATCGGGTTTAATAGCACCGGGTTTGGCGTTCACTGTCCACATGTAAATCTCGCCGAGACCGGTCGAGATCGGGCCCATCTGCGTTTCGACCCCGGATGGTAACCGTTCTTTGACTTGTTGCAGACGCTCGGCGATCAGTTGCCGGGCAAAGTAGATATCGGTTCCCTCCTGGAAAACAATCGTCACCTGCGAAAGCCCGTAACGAGAAAGAGAGCGACTGTAGTCCAATTTTGGCAACCCAGCCATTGCGGTCTCGACCGGAAAGGTGATTCGTTGCTCAACTTCCAGCGGAGAGTACCCAGGAGCCGAGGTATTGATCTGGACCTGGACATTAGTGATATCCGGAACAGCGTCAATCGGAAGTTGCCGGTAATTGTAGATCCCCAAGCCTGCAATGCCGAAAGCTCCAAGCAGAACCAGCCAGCGATGCTTTATCGAAAAATTAATCAGTTTATCGATCATAAAAACTCTCCCTCGAATCAATGTTCGTGCGCGGCTTCGTGTTTCCCGAGCTCCGCCTTAAGGATGAAACTGTTTCCGGAAACGTAGTTGTCGCCATCGGCCAAGCCGGAAATAATTGCGACATTCTCACGATCCCTGACGCCCAACTTTACCTCCCGCGCCTCGAAAGCATCACCCTCCTGCACAAATACGACGGGGTTATCATTCAAGATCTGAAGCGCCGAGAGTTTGACCGCAACTGGAGCCATCACCTCCGCGATTCGCACTTCGGCGGTGACGAACAAGCCAGGAAGCAAGTCTCGATTCGGATTTGGGATTACTGCTCTGGCGAGCATGGTCTGGGTGCTCTCCGCGCCGAACGGAGAGAGGTATGAAATCGTGCTAAGGATGGGCGGCGATTCGTCACCAACATCGATCTCCACTGGCTGACCCTTTTTCAGGCGCGGAAAATCTTGCCGGTAGACGTTCAGATCTACCCATACCGTGGTCAGGTCAGTAACAACAAAGATCGGACTGTCACCCTTTGCGAGTTCGCCCAGGGTGACATCCTTACTCGTGATAGTGCCCGCGATATCAGACCTGATTTCATACGTGCGAAGGCTCTCGTTACTTTCAACGACGGCGAGGACTTCCCCCTTTTGCACTGTATCGCCCAGGCGTTTGTTAACCGCTTTGACGATCCCAGGAAATCGGGGCATGATATGTGCCACCGCTTCCTCGTTCGCGGCAATCTTTCCATAAACAGAAAGTGTGGTGTTGATCTTCAAAGATGAAACCGTTTCGATCTGAAGATCTGCATTCTTAATCGCTTCGGGACTCAGCTCGACGTGGCCTTCTTTACCGTGCGCGTTATCAGCATGTTCCTCGGCATTAGCTTCGTCGTTGGCATGTTCAGTGCCAGCGTGATCAGCCGCTTCAGATTTCTCATCAGAGGACTTGGAGCCTAGAATGCGGATTGCTGCGAACACACCGAGCACAAGAACAAGAAAAATGAGAATTAATTTTCGCTTCACTTTTTAAATTGTTAGCGGTTTTGTTTGTTAGCCGGCCGGATTTGCCGAGCCTTATTTGAGTAGATCGCGGACACAGGTCGTGGCTCCGGTGGGGCCGCAGTGAGGGCGTCGATTTGTGCCGAGGCTTTGTGATAA
>CAZMNG010000486.1:0-4254 GCA_964567505.1 uncultured Chthoniobacterales bacterium | reverse complement strand
TCGCCTGGGCGCCGCTCATTCAAGCCCGTTTCGGGTTGTCGAACGCAATGGAAATCGGCGTCGCCGCGGCGACTCTCGGCCTCGTGATCGCAAGCCTGGTCGGCGGCCCGGTCGCGAGCCTGCTCATCTCCCGTCACGGGCTGAGTGGCCCGGCCGGCGAGGAGCCCATGGTCGGCCTGCCGGACGAAGTTTCCGACGAACCCGACCGCGCCGACCTGAACCATGTCAGCCTCCTGCGAACGATCCTGGTCCTCAATGTGGCGATCCTGATCGGTTACACAATCGACGAGTTGGTAGCAGAGACAGGTCTCAAACTACCTCTGTTCGTCGTCTGCCTGTTGGTGGCGATTGTGCTGACCAACACCGTTCCGCGTTTGCTGCCGCAGCTGCAGTGGCCGACACGGTCCCGGGCTCTGGCCCTGGTCTCAGACCTTTCGCTGAACATTTTTCTCGCCATGTCACTGATGAGCATGCAGCTCTGGACGCTCGGCGGGCTTGGCCCCGCGCTCGTCGTGGTATTGGCGCTCCAGACGGCAGCTGCAGTTGCCTACATGCTGTTTGTCGTGTTTCCGGCAATGGGTCGTAACTACCAGGCGGCGGTGATCTCCGCAGGGTTCAGCGGCATCAGCCTTGGCGCAACCCCGACCGCAATCGCTAACATGACAGCGGTAACGAAGGTGCACGGTCCGGCACCGACGGCCTTCATCATCCTGCCGCTGGTATCTGCCTTCTTCATCGATATTGCCAACGCCGTGGTCATCGGCCTCTTCGTCAGGTGAGAGTGTCACTTAGGCCGGTTAATACAGTCTTTCGCCGCGTTTCCCTTCGAACAGTTTGGACTAAATCGCTCCGGTTCGCAGCCCGCAAGATGACTTCCCCTCCCCATTTTATGAAACGGATCAAAATCACCCACAAAACGGCGTATCATTACCATACGCCCGTCACATTCGGCCCCCACCGCGCGCTTTTACGGCCTCGCGAGGGGCACGACGTCCATATTGCTAGTTCGCTTCTTGAGATCGAGCCCAAAAACAACGTGCGTTGGCTACGCGACATCTATGGGAATTCCATCGCCATACTGACTTTCGCCGAGCCGGGACGGAAACTGAGTCTCCTGAGCGAGGTGACTGTGGACCTTTACGATGACGAACCCGTCGAATGCCTCATCGATCCCAACGCCAATTCCTACCCGTTCCAATACGCTGCCGACGAGCAGGTGGAGATCATCCAATACCGACTCCCGAGCTATCCGCATGACGGCCCGGCGCTGCAAAGGTGGCTCCTGGACCTTTACAAACCCGGCGAGCTGATTAACACACCGGAACTGCTGAATAAGCTGAACACACATATCTATGAATCGTTTCAATACGTCCGCCGCGAGGAACCCGGAGTCCAGCTTCCCTGCCAGACGCTCGCTTTGGGCACAGGATCCTGCCGCGACTACGCGGTGTTCATGATGGAGGCCGCGCGACATTGGGGTTTCGGAGCGCGATTTGTCACCGGCTACATTCGAATGGGTGAAGGCCAGCATGGCGCCACGCACGCCTGGACGGAGATCTACGTCCCTGGCATGGGCTGGCGCGGCTTCGATCCCACTAATAACAAACGAGTCGGCTTCGAGCATGTGACCGTTGCGGTGGCGCGCGAGCACGAAAAAGCGTCGCCGCTCTCCGGCACTTGGGACGGGGAACCAGACGCTTTTGATCGTATGGAAGTTTCCGTACAGGCCGTGTCTATCTGAAACGGCTCGATCCGTGGATCACCTTCTCGATTCTGCGGATTCGACGATTTTTCGGTTTAGTTCGCCTCATTCCCTTCTTGGCAGCACAGACTGTCGAGAAGGTTGGAGAATACGGCCCTCAGGGAAAAGTGTGCCGGGCTCTTCAGGGTTCGGGTTTTGGATTGTTCTTTCCAGCGTCTTTCGCTTTAGCCCGGGCAATTATCCGCCACGCGATGATCACAAGCAGCGAGCCGAGGAACGCCGCGATGAGATCCTCGAAGGTGACCTTTAACTCGCCGAGCCCGAAGTCGATTCTGAACAGCTTGAACAGCTCGCCACCGACGACCGCGCCGGCCATCCCGACCAGAAGGTTCATCCAGCGACCGAAGCCCGCCTTTTTCAAAGTAACCGTGCGCCCTGCAAGTGTGCCCGCGAAGCCTCCGACAATGACCCACACGATGATTTGGCCGATATTCATTTTTAGGATAGTACACTTTGCGAACTGAAATCATACACGGTTGGGCCCGAAAACTTCGCCCGAAGCTTGGGGTCCGCGCAGCATCTGAACAAAAACGAGGGCCGCGGCCCTTCTTGTTGGCGGCTGGCTATGCCTTCAGTTGGCGCGCCCGGGCAATTGAGATGGTTCGTTGGCCTTGAAGAAAATGGCGTAAAGCACAGGCACAACAATCATTGTCAGGAAGCACGCAAACGCGAGACCGAACATAATGGTAACTGCCATGGCCGAAAAGAAGGGATCTTGAAGGAGCGGGATCATCCCGAGGACCGTGGTAACGGCAACAAGTATTACCGGCCGCAGCCGGCTTACGCTGCCTTCGACAATCGCGTCATAAGTCGACTTCCCAAAGTCGAATCTCTGTGTGTTAAATTCATCCACGAGGACGATGGAATTTTTAATTTGCTCGCCGGCCAAAGCGATCGCCCCCAGCAGGGCCATGAAACCAAAAGGCTGTCCCGTGAGCAATAGCCCGGCGGTCACGCCAATGATGGCCAGCGGCACGGTCAGGCAGATCACCAATGTCGCGCGGCCCGAGTTGAAGATGCTTACGACAATGAGCATCATCAGCACGACCGCGATTGGAAGCGGCCTGGCGAGAGCGGCGCGAGCGTCGCGGGAATCTTCATACTCACCTCCCCAGTTGATTGCGTAGCCAGGGGGCAATTTGATTTGCTCGATCGCGGGCCGCACACGGTTAAACAGCTGGCTGGGCAATCCAGTGCGTGGATCAGCATGGACGGTAATGGTCGGAAACCGGTCCCGGCGCATCACTACGGGGTCTTCCCAGGCGACATCGGCGCCGGCGGCCACCTGGCTGAGAGGAATCATCCGTCCCGCGACCGGGCTCCAGATCTGGAGGCTGTGGATCTGGCTGACATCGCGGCGCTCTTCAAATGGCGGACGGGCGACGATCGGTAGCAGCCGGGTCTCTTGCGGGTACACTCCCGCGCCAACGTCCCCCGGCTCGCGATAAAAGCCCACCGTGCGCCCTTCAAAGCCGGTCTCCAGGGCCTTGGCCACTTCCACCCGGGTGATTCCGTTTCGTAGCGCGGGCTGCTCGAGCAGGTGGGGGCGGACCACTATTTCAGGTTCCCGCCAGTCTTGCCGCACGCAAACGGCGCCACCATCCTCCCGGAGGATCTTGACCGCCGCGTCGGCGAGCACGCGCAGCCGATCAGGATCGGGGCCGCTGAACCGCACCTGGACACGCCCGCCCTGCCCGGGGCCCAGAAGGAACTTCTTGGCGATGGCGTTGGCGTTCGGGTGATTCTCGTCAAGGTACTTCTGAACCGAGGCCTCCAGCCCGTCGATCTTCTGTTCGTCATCCACATTGACGAGGAACTCCACGTAGGCCGGGTTCTCCCTTTCCGGGGTATAGACGAGCAGAAAGCGCAGGCCGCCGCCTCCGATGAACGATGAGACATGCGTGACGCCTGGCTGGCTCTGGATATAGCGCTGGACCGTGTCGGCAAACGACTCCGATTCGCGAATATGGGTGCCCGCAGGCAGATAGACATCCACCAGAAACTGCGGCCGGGTCGCGGGCGGAAAAAAGCTCTGCGTAACCAGTCGGAATCCGGAGACCGCCGCAAAAAACATTCCAATCGAAAGAGCCAGCACCGCCCAGCGGAAGCGGAGTGAAATCACAAGGATGCGCCGGTAGGTAAGGAAAAGCCGCCCCCCATACGAATCACGCTTCGCCGCCTCCGGATTCGGCTTGAAAAGCAGGTAACCCAGGAGCGGTGTGAACGTAATTGCCGCGACCCAGCTGATGGCCAGGGAGATGAAGATGACCCAGAAAAGGGAATTGCAATACTCGCCCGTATTGTCCTCAGACAGCCCGATTGCCGCAAAGGCGATCACGGCAATGGCGGTTGCCCCGAGGAGCGGCCATTGGCACTGCGACACCACTTCGCGGATAACCGTCATCTTGTCTCGGCCGCCCTCGATACCGACCTTCATTCCCTCGGTGATGACGATCGCGTTATCTGTGAGCATGCAGAGCGCGATGATAAAC
>CAZMNG010000485.1:0-4262 GCA_964567505.1 uncultured Chthoniobacterales bacterium | reverse complement strand
GGGTCTTCCGCGAACCGCGCGTCCAACCAAGCGGCTGAGGTCATCCCATTTAGAAGCTGAGTTGTCCTTTTCAGCGGGTGCTCGCGCTCTTTGTTTCGCCAATATTGTTTCGTGGTTTAGTCTCCTCCAAACTGTTTAGCTTTTCGTCCCGTGAGGAGGGACAGGTCAAATATTGGAGGATTCGCGTATTTTACACTAGTTTGTGTATTTTGTTGTAGAGTCTGTGCGTCACACCCGTGAGGTTTCCCGCGCGCCAAGGCTGAGGGTCAGAGTTTCTACCACTGCGTTTCCAGGGTGGTCGACGTCGATTGGTTTTCCAGGCTTCTCGCCACGGCTCAGCTGAGGCCGAAGGATTTGCTGAGGCGCGTGCTCGTGCCCTTGCTTTCTCCAAAAACGGTCGTTGTGAAGCGCCGTCTTGGCCGTTTCGCTGTTTAATTTCTCCCCGAAGGCTTTCGTCCGCCTCTGGATTCGAACGTTCGCAGCTGTCCCTCCGGGACGATGCCTCGGCTGCAGATTATCCCTCCCGAGCTTCGGCGCCGAGGCGTAATTGTTCCCGGGCGTTCTCAATCAAACGAGCGTAGGTTTCCGAAGGACGGTCGCCGGTCTGGTCCTCCACGAGGCGGTTACTACCCTGGGTATAATTGATCGAGTAGAGACCAAATCTTGGGGTGAACGTTCCCCACTCGTAGTTGTCGAATAGAGACCAGTGCAAGTAGCCGATCAGTGGAATATCGGTGCGTGCGATATTGATGATCTCATCCACATGGACGCGCAAGAAATGGCTGCGCGTCATTCGGTCGCGCCTCAAGGTGTTCTTGTTGTCGACGCGGCGCCGGACCGCCATCCCGTTCTCGGCGATGAGGACCGGCCGATTCCCAAACTCCCTGCTGTAATAGTCGCAGAAGAAACGCATTCCACTGGGCAAAACACGCCAGTCCCACCACTTGCTGGTGACACTGTTCATCAGCCAACTGCGCAAAGATTTATCCTTGAATTCGTGATCCCACCAGACCGGGTGGCGGAACATGTGCGCCGTAAACGGATCATAGTAATCCAACCCGAGGTAATCAAACGGCGAGTCTTTGTCCGCCGCATATAGCTGATCGACCAACGGCGCAAAGAATTCGGGCACAAATGTTTTGTGCCCAAACCAAGCACTGACTTTTTTCAGAGCCGCTCCGACAAAATACGGGACATCCCTTTTCAGTGGAATCCCAGCCGCGTCGAACGCCTGTTCAAATTCGGAGATTTTACCGATGATATAGTCACGAAGGTTGCTCACGCGGACGCCACGCTCACGGACCGTCAAGAGATCGAGCAATATTTTATCCGACCAGTAGAGATCGCTACAGTAGTTGTTCAAGGTGATCGAAGGCTCTGGCCACCCTTGATCCGCATAGACCTGGTGGACGAGATTGTACAAGCGGACATGCGCGATCAGGATATGGCGATACGCAGCCAACATCGTGTGGACACCCTGCATCCTTTTCGCGCGACCCGGGAACTGAGTACCAAAGTAGGTATTCAGAACGAACATGTTTGGCTCGTTAACCGAGATGTAGTAGCGGATCGGCGGCAGCCCGTGCCGGTCGGTTAGAGCACGGTTCACATAGATCGCGGCTTCTCGGACGTAGCGGCAAAACGATTCGATGATGTCCGGTTCCAGCCACGGATCAGGGCCGAGCCAGGAAGGGTGCACGAAATGATGGAGAGTAACGACCGGTTCGAGGCCATTTTGCCGGCAGTCCGCAAGCATTTCGACGTAATGATCCAACGCCTGGTAATCGAACGGAGGGGGCGGTCCCTTATTGTCGGAGTAGGTCGGCTGCACCCGGCTCCATTCGATTCCAAGCCGGAATGCGTTCAGGCCAATATCGCGGCAACGAGCAAAATCTTCCGGGTATCGATGCCAGAAATCGGGCCCGATCCCGGAATATGCAACCTCTCCCTTTCGTTCTGCGGCTGCCCAATTTGTCTGCGGCTGACCTGGTCCGTTGTACCCTCCCTCGGACTGATAAGCGGACGTCGCCACTCCCCACAGGAACTCGCTCATTTTTTACCGCGGCTTGAAATCTCGCTCCCTGGCTGCAGCCATTGTGATTGCCTCGGCCTCATCGTCTGAAACCTCCAAAGCCGACACTTCATCCGCCACGAGGGTTTCAACAATGGTCCTGGCTGCTTCCGGCCGGCTCATAAAAAAGGCTTTCCTACGCATTTCCTCGAGTCGAAGCGGATCATCGAGGAGCGAATCAATCTTGTATGGGATAGTGGTTATTTCATTGCATTTGACGGCAACGCCATCCTCGAGAAGGTGGTCGCTGTTGCGCTCTTCCTGTCCGGGAATTGGACTGACGATCACCATCGGCAGACCACAAGCCAGTGCCTCAGCGCTTGTTAACCCGCCCGGTTTTCCGATAAACAGGTCCGAGATCTTCATCAGATCCGGCATCCGACCGGTGTATCCAAATACTTTAAAGTTTTCGGAATCATCGCCCACCGCCTCCAGGACTCGCTCTCGTGTTTCCGAGTTTCTGCCGCAAACGACGATAGTCTGGGCCTTGGCGCGGAGAGTTTTCAGTCGCTTAACGACATATTCGATCCGGCCGCCGCCGAGGGCACCTGCTGAGAGGAGGAGAGTCGGGCGGGTTGGGTGCAGCCCATATTGAATTCGGGTCGCGACCCGGTCGATCGGAGTAATGTATTCCGGGTCAATCGGTATACCGGAAACAGTGATCCGGTCCTTGGGCAGGCCGAGTTCTCCCAGATGAACTTTGGTCTCTTCGATCGCGACAAAATAGCGGTGAAACACCCGCGACAGCCACATTGCGTGGAAATCCAAATCGGTTACGACGATCGAGAGATGGGCATCGAGGAGATTCTTCGCGATCAGATGCGAAATGATCCCGGCGGGCATGAAGTGCGTGCAGACGGTGATATGCGGATTGAACTGGCGGATAAATTTCACCAGCGGTCCAGTGTTGAGCCGGTCGAGCATGAGCCGCATGCCGTCCGTTTTCCAAGGTTCATCACTCTGTTTGTACCACCATCCGAGGAAATCCGGCGCATCCTTGACCAAGCGAGTGTAAAGCTTCGAATAGAAATCCCGGAACAGTTTGTTGGTAAAACCGAGCGCGTCGCTATGAACGACTTCGCCCACGCCGGGGTGCTCTTCGAACACTTTGGTTAATGCTTCTCCAGCCCGAACGTGACCCGTTCCCGCGCTGGTTGACATGATCAAAACTCGTTTCTTCATCGTGCTATCCGGCTGCCGAATGTAGCAAAAAAAGCGAAAACCAAAATCGCGTGTTCTGCTTCCTCATAGATAGACGGGCAACACAAGTCGTTCAATTTTATCAAATTACCAGAAATTGTCGCTGCGAGCCGGTTCGTTCGATAAATGTCATCTCCGGCCCCGGCGGATCATTCCGCCTGGCACTTCGTATTCGACAAAACACCGGTACGCGCTAGGGGTTAAGAACAGTATGAATAAAGTGCGGGTATGGACAGGAGCACCCTACCCCTTGGGTGCCACATCAACCGCTGAGGGCGTAAACTTCGCCATTTACTCGGAGAATTGCACCGGCGTCGACCTCTGCCTATTCGACCGGCCCGGCAGCGATCACGAGGTGGTCAGGGTGCGAATGACGGAATGCACAGACAAAATCTGGCATTTGTTCCTGCCCGATATTCGGCCCGGCCAGTTGTACGGTTACCGGGTTTACGGGCCATACGAACCGCAGAATGGACATCGGTTCAACGCGTCGAAAGTCCTCATCGACCCGTACGCGAAGGCGATTTCGGGAAAGATCGAATGGAGTCCTGAGATGTTCGGCTACCCGTTGGGCGACCCGAACGAGGACCTGAAGCGAGATTACCGTGATAATGCACGGAACGTCCCGAAATCCGTCGTCGTCGACACATCGTTTTCCTGGGGACGCGATCAACGTCTGAACATCCCGTTGCACGAGTCAGTGATCTACGAAGCGCACGTCGTCGGCTTCAGTAAGCTCTGGGACAAAGTCCCGGAAGAACTTCGAGGGACATACGCCGGGCTCGCTTCGAGTGCGGCGCTACGATACTTCAGAGATCTGGGGGTCACCGCGATTGAGCTTCTGCCCGTTCATGAGCACGTGGATGATGGTTTTCTTCTGGACAGAGGCTTAACGAACTATTGGGGCTACAGTACGATCGGGTATTTCGCTCCGGAGAGCAGCTACTCGAGCAAGGGATCGCTTGGGGGTCAGGTCACTGACTTTAAGGAG
>CAZMNG010000484.1:2078-4267 GCA_964567505.1 uncultured Chthoniobacterales bacterium | reverse complement strand
AAAGATTCTTCTCCCTCTCACTAAACCACATACCCATCGCTAGGCATTGGCCCTGCTCGGAAGCGGTTTCGGGCGAAATTGTCTTGGAGAAACTGATCGACACGCTCGTGCGCACAGCGATTGAGCACGCGGGCGCTGAGCGAGGTCTGCTGATTTTTCCCCAAGGTGTTGAGTTACGGGTAGAAGCGGAAGCCGTCACCATGCATCGGCGAGGAGTGCCCACGGCCGCCGCTGGGCTGGCGGAGTCGATCGTCCATTGTGTCGCGCGCACGCAGGAAAGCGTAATTCTTGACGACGCCTCAGCCCAGAATCCGTTTTCGACGGATCCATACCTTCGTCGGCATCATGCCCGTTCCATTCTCTGCTTGCCGCTGATTAACCAAGCCAAACTGATCGCTGTGCTTTACCTGGAAAATAATCTGACCCCCCACGTTTTCACTCCGACGCGGATCGCAGTGCTGAAACTGCTTGCGTCGCAGGCCGCGATCTCCCTGGAAAATACGCATCTTTACCGCGATCTCGAAGAACGCGAAGCGAAGATCCGGCGCCTGGTCGACGCCAACATCATGGGAATCTACATCTGGAATCACCAAGGTGAGATTCTCGAGGCGAATGAAGCGTTTCTCCACATACTGCGATACAGCCGTTCAGATGTCGTCTCGGGTGGCTTACGCTGGACGGATCTGACGCCGGCAGAATGGCGCGGCCGCGATGCACAGGCGCAGGCGGAGCTAATAGCGACGGGCACCATTCAACCCTTCGAAAAGGAGTACTTCCGGAAAGACGGCAGCCGTGTGCCAGTATTGCTTGGCTGCGCAACTTTCGAAGGAACTGGGAACGAGGGTGTAGCGTTCGTGCTCGATTTGAGCGAACAAAAGCGGGCTGAGGACGCTCTACACCAAGCACAGGCTGAACTCGCACGTGTGAGCAGGATGACGACCATGGAGCAATTGGCCGCTTCCATTGCCCACGAAGTCAATCAACCACTCGCCGCAGTTGTTACGAGCGGCAATGCCTGCCTGAATTGGCTATCAACGAGCCCTCCGAATCTGCGCAAAGCACGTGACGCCGTCGAACGCATTGTGCGCGATGGTAATCGGGCAGGTGATGTTTTGAAGCGCGTTCGCACCTTGCTTAAAAAGGCGCCTCTCATCAAGGTTCTTCTCAACGTCAATGAAGTAATCCAAGAAGTGCTGGCGCTTGTTGAGGGCGAACTGCGCAAGCGCAGTGTGGAGGTGTCGGCAGAATTGGATTCTAACCTTCCGTCCGTCACGGCCGATTTTGTGCAATTGCAGCAGGTACTTCTGAATCTGGTCATGAACGCAATTGAATCGATGACAGCCATCAACGATCGCCCCAGAGTATTACAAATCCAATCCCGCCTGCGCGATCGCGCTAAGCGATCCGCCGTTCTCGTTGAAGTGCGCGACTCGGGGGTTGGCCTAAGCGCCGACGGAATGGCGCGAGTCTTTGAAGCATTCTACTCAACAAAACCGGAAGGCATGGGAATGGGCTTGTGGATTTGTCGTTCAATAATCGAGACGCATGGCGGGCAGTTAACAGCGCAGCCAAACGATGGCGTTGGCGCGACATTCCAAATTGTTTTGCCAGCTTCAGCTGAAGACAGCGCATGAAAGCAGGCGATCCAATCGTGTTTGTGGTTGAAGATGATTCATCGATGCGTGAAGCCCTGGCCGATTTAATCACTTCCGTCGGGCTCCTGGTTGAGCCATTTAAGTCTGCACGGGAGTTTTTAGAGCACAGGAGACGTGATGCCCCAGCCTGCCTTGTCCTCGATGTTCGCTTACCAGGTCTCAGCGGGCTCGATTTACAGCGCGAGTTGGCTCGTACGGAAGCGCCTATTCCGATCATATTCATTACCGGCCATGGGGATATCTCGATGTCGGTCCGAGCCATTAAGGAAGGAGCAGTGGAGTTTACAAGGCGAAAGGGTTCCGTTCGGCGGAGGACTTCTTAAAGTCGCGCCAATTGCTCAAGACAGCCTGTCTGATGCTCGATGTACGCATGCCCTCCATGGGGGGCTTCGAACTACAGCGCCGGCTGGCGGCTGGAAATTACCGAATTCCGATCATTTTCATCACTGCATATGATAGTGACGATGTTCATATCCAAGCGTTTCAAGCTGGTGCTGCGGGACTTCTGTGCAAACCGTTCAGCCAGCAATCTCT
>CAZMNG010000484.1:0-1978 GCA_964567505.1 uncultured Chthoniobacterales bacterium | reverse complement strand
TTCTATTTGCTGAAGCAGGACGTAATGAGAGCGTCGCTTTCTGCGAATTCGGCCAAGGCATGTTGAGACATCTCTAAGAAGGATAACTAACAAGAACTTAAAATGGAAAGCCAAACCATGACTGTCAACTACCGCACTGCTAATGTCAGTGGCATCAAAATCTTCTACCGGGAGGCCGGAAATCCAAGCGCCCCCGCCTTGCTACTGCTCCACGGATTTCCGAGCTCCAGCCACATGTTCCGTGATCTCATTCCGCTGCTGGGAGAGCGATATCATCTCGTGGCGCCAGATTTCCCTGGTTTCGGGCAGTCTGACATGCCGGAACGCAGTGAGTACCAGTACACCTTCGCGAACATCGCAGATACCATCGCCGGCTTTTGCGAGGCAATCGGTCTCAAGAGATTCGCCATTTATATCTTCGATTACGGTTCTCCGGTGGGCCTTCGCATGGCCCTTAAAAATCCGGCTCGGATCTCCGCCATCATCTCACAAAATGGAAATGCCTACGAGGAGGGTTTGAGCAACGGATGGGACCCGATTCGAGCCTACTGGAAGAACGCCACCGAAGCCAACCGCGATGCCTTAAGGGCGTTTCTTAAGCCTGAAACGACGACTTTCCAGTACACGCACGGCGTTGCGGACACCAGCCTGGTTTCTCCTGACGGCCGCTCGTTGGATGATTTTTATCTCGCGCGTCCCGGCGCGGATGAACTTCAGTTGGATCTTTTCAAGGATTATGCCAACAACGTCGCGCTTTATCCACAGTTTCAGGAGTATTTCAGAAAGTATCAGCCGCCGTTCTTGGCGGTTTGGGGAAAGAATGATCCGTTCTTCCTCCCCGCAGGTGCGGAGGCGTTCAAGCGCGATATTCCCAAGGCCGCGGTGCAATTCTTCGACACGGGACATTTCGCCCTGGAAACGCACTGCCGCGAAATAGCTGAGGCCATTGTTCCGTTTCTGGCGAGAGCTATTGGCAACTAATCAAACTTATATAGCAATACGGATATGCCCACGTCGAAAATTACGTTCGTTCTGGTTCACGGCGCCTGGGCGGAGTGTGCGAGTTGGACCGAGGTCATCCTTCCTTTGCAAAAACAGGGATGCGGAGTGGTCTGCGCGCCTCTTTCGCTAACAAGCCTTAGTGATGATGCTTGCGCGCTTGATCGAGTACTGGCCAGGATCGGGGGCGACATTGTCCTCGTTGGGCACGCGTACGCCGGTGCAGTCATTGGCGCCACGAAAAATGAGCGCGTAAGGCTCCTAGTTTATGTGGCAGCCCTCGCGCCGGACGAGGGAGAAACCGTGGCTGACGTGTTTTACCGGGAGCCGCCCCACCCCCGAGCCCCGAAGTTAGGCCCCGATGGCAACGGATTCATTTGGATGCCGCCCGAAGGCTTCGAGCATGCGTTTGCCCAAGACGCCGCTCCCGATGTGAAGTCCGTACTCCTCGCGACGCAACGACCGATCAACGTGAAGTGCATTCAAGAGAAGGCTCCTCGGCCAATGTGGAAAGATAGGCCATCGTGGTTTCTTGTCGCCGAGAATGATCGAATGATCCCGGCGAAGACCCAGCATTTCCAAGCCGGGCGGATGGGAGCCACGGTGCGCGCCCATGCCGTTGATCATTCGCCGATGCTGACCGCCTCGAACGTCGTGGTTGACGTTCTTCTCGAAGCTATCCGTAACACCGTCATAGACGCCTAGCTTAGCTCGTCGCCTCATCTTGGAAAGGGACTATTACTATGAAGAATACCGTCGCGATTGTCACCGGGGCCAGCCAGGGCATCGGTCGCTCGACTGCCTTGAGACTGGCCCAGGATTTCTCCTCTCTCGCGCTTGCCGCTCGCAATGGCGATGCTCTGAAAGAAGTGGCAAAGGCCGTTGATCAAGCTGGCGTTCAGGTATTGCCTTTGCCGCTCGACCTTCGCGAACCGGCAGCCGACAAGACGCTCGTGGATGAGACTCTGAAACGATTTGG
>CAZMNG010000483.1:0-4275 GCA_964567505.1 uncultured Chthoniobacterales bacterium | reverse complement strand
TGTGCGCAACCAGTCGATTACGTTTGGCGCTGGCTCGGATTTCGTAGCCTCACTTAGCACGTTTGCGTCGACAAGGTAAGTCACAGTGTATCGGTCGATTCGGATTTAATCGGTACAAAAAATCCCTTTTCCGGACAACCGAGCAACCATTCTAATAAGCCTTCGTTTACCGGAGGATTTCGGCGTAGCAACTGGTATTTGCCGGGGCCGATCCGTTTGATATAAAACTCTTGTCCCGGTTCGACACCGTCCTCGCGGCGAATCTCGGCTGGAAGCACGATTTGTCCTTTGCTGGACATCTTCGTAATCATCTCAGGTAAGATATCGTCTTACGGCTGGCTTGTCAACGCATCGGGATGCATTGACGGAATAGAGCGCGACCGCCAAAAGCAACAGCGTACCTGTCCAGACGTATTGATAGTAAGCCGTGACGTGCAACTGGTTAAGGGCGTTCTGTAGCATCACAAGCAGAGTTGCACCGAACACGGTCCCCGCCAGGGTGCCGCGACCGCCAAATACGCTGGTTCCGCCCACCACGACCGCCGCGATCGAGGAGAGCGTAAATTGGCTCCCGGCTTGAGGATCACCGCTCCCGATCCGCGCAGTGACGACCAGACCCGCCAGCACTGCCATGAACCCGCAAAACAAATAGGCCAGACAACGGATTCTATCAACGCGGATGCCGGCCACGAAAGCCGCTTCCGGTCTTGACCCAATCGCATACAGGCATACTCCAATTCGGCCTTTGACCAGCAGAATCTCACCGATTGCGCTGATTATCAGCAGCGCCAGGCCTGCAACTGGAAACCAGCCGAGTCGCATTGTGACCAGATCGGCGAATCCTTCGCTGACACTGCCCCCTGGACTCGGTCGGACGACGAGGGCGACGCCGAAAACGACCGAGTAAGTTGCGAGCGTGCTGATCAAGTCAGGGATCCGGAGCCACACAATGAGTGCGCTGTTCAGTGCACCGATCATTAACCCGGTGACCACGCAGAGTAAAACACCGATCCAACCAGCCGGGCCATTCACAACTGCGAACGATGCGATTGCGGTTACGAGACTTATCAGTGGTCCGACAGAGAGATCAATTCCCCCAAGCAGGATTACGGTCATTTGACCAATCGATACCAGCGCTAGCGGAACGATCTGGATAACAAGGTTTCCCAGGTTGCGTTCGGTAAAAAAGTAGCGGGATTGAACGGAAGTGTACGCGGCAAGCAGGACCAGGGCGCCCACTAACAACAATGCGCCCGAATAACGTTGGGTCAGCACTCTTACAAACGAGAGAGGTGTGCGCGGGGAAGCGTGAGATTCGAATTCTGGACTTGGACTGGCGGTGTCGGCCGTTTGCGTGTTTCGCTCCCGTGTAACGGCGCTCCCGATAATCCGTTCTTCGGTTGCTTCAGCAGCCGGGACTCGGTCAACGATCGACCCGTGAGCGACGACCAAAATCGAGTCTGTAAGTCCAATAAGCTCCAGAAGATCGGATGAAAGAAGGATGATTGCGGCACCATCCTCTGCCAGGCGCCGGATGACCTCGTAAAGCTCCAGCTTGGCTCCTGTGTCGATACCCTGCGTGGGTTCTTCGAATATGTAGAGTTTGGGCTGTGCCATGATCCAGCGACCGAAAACGGTCTTTTGTTGGTTGCCGCCGCTAAGCAATCCGATGGGTTGTTCAATCGATGGAGTCCGGACACGGAATCGCGAAACTGCTTTGCTGACCAAAGCTCCTTCCAAAGAGAGATTAAGCGTTCCGAATCTGCTCCAGGCGTGAAGATGTGGGATCGCGACGTTCTCCCGGACCGAATGCGGAGTAAACACGCTCTCGCGCCTGCGGTCGGCCGGAACATAAACGATGCCTCTCCGGATTGCGTCGCGCGGCGACGCGAGCAGGAGATGAACCCGATCGAGTTGCACCTCGCCGGTGGCAGGCAAGGCTCCGAAGAGCGCGCGGGCGATCTCTCTCTGTCCGTTCCCCTGAATCCCGCCCAAGCCGACGATTTGACCCGATGAAACGGTGAATGAGATATCAGAAAATAAACCGGGACTGGTTAGATTAGTTACGCTCAGTCGAATAATGCCGGGTTTCGATTGTTTCGGCGGGAACGTCAGTGACAAGCTTCGGCCGACCATTCGGCTCACGAGGTAATCCTCGGTGATCCCTTTGTTTACGACCGTCTCGACCACCTCACCGTCCTTCATGATCGTGATCCGGCCGGCTAGCTTGAGAACCTCGGGCAACCGGTGCGAAATAAAGACCACACCGGTATTGGCGGCACACAAACCGCGGAGGATTTCGCCCAGCCGTTGAACCTCCCCTGCGCCAAGCGCGGAGGTCGGCTCATCGAGGATCAGAACAGAGGGATCCGCCGCCAGGACTCGAGCGATCTCGACAATCTGCCGCTCAGCCGTCGTCAGGTCCCGCACCGGTCTGCGCAGATCAATCAGCACACCTAACCGGCGCAGAATTGACCCAGCGCGGTCCTCAAGCTCTCCGCGATCGACCAGCAGTGCGGAACCCGGCTCCCGGCCCAGCAGGATGTTTTGGGCAACGTCCAGATCATCGACGAGCCGGGTCTCCTGGTAGACCATCGCAATGCCGAAATCGTGCGCATGCCGGGGGGAAGTCAGAACCACCGGATTTCCATTGACCTGAATCGAACCGGCATCGGGCTGAATCACCCCGGCCAGTGTCTGCATCAGAGTGCTCTTGCCGGCGCCATTTTCGCCCACCAGGCCGTGTATCTCACCGGCACGACAGTCGAACGAAACATGCTGCAGAGCCCGAACTCCGGGGAACGATTTATCGATGCCTCGAACCGACAAGACCGGCGCGTTCTGTTCGTCCGGGGAGTTCAGCTCCGTCCGAATCATGATTTGAATAGTGTCTTTAGCTCGTCGTCTGAAAGATCCGTATCAACAAAAACGCCGTCGGGAAGATTCGGCCGCAAATAATTCTTATAGTTCTCCGACGTGATGAGCTGAGGCTCGATAATCTGGCGCTTCGGGACGTCCTCTCCGTGCAGCAGGGCAAGAGTTGCGCGCAGAGCGATCACGCTTTCCCAGGTTGGCTCAGACAACAACCCGATCTTAAATTTCGGTTGGTTGGCAGCTTCACGATCGAAAAGCCTGAGCAAGCCATTGTAGTCGTCGCCGGTGACCGGAACCAGCGGACGCCGGGCGTCAAGCAACGCTTTCATCGCTCCGGCCGCGACCTGTGAACCATCGCACCACACGCCGTCGATTTGGGGATACGCTGCGATCAGGTCTGCCATCACAACCTTGGCCCGGTCCTCTTCCCAGTACGCATCGCGAAAAGCGAGTACCTGGATCTGGCTCCCTTTCATGGCATCCTGGGCACCTGCCCAAGCTGCAGCCGTGTACGAGTTACCAGGCAATCCGCCAAGCGCAACGATCTTTGCTGAGTCGCCGACCGCGTCTCTGAGCCATTTCCCAAGCTGGAACCCTTTGTTGTGTGGATCCGTTCCGTCGTAGGTCGTCCAGGCATCGCCATCGACCGGAAGATTGAACGGCACCGTAACGATTCCTTCCTTCGTCGCCTCGCGCAAAGCCGGAACCACCGCCGGACCGGAATTGGGGATGCAGAGAATCGCGTCGACATTCTGAGAGACCAGGTTTTCGATATCGCTTACCTGTTTTGTTATGTCACCTTGGCCGTCGACAACAATCAGATCGGCTATTTCCTTGTGCTTATCTGCCTCTTTCTTCAGCGAATAAAGGCATTGGGTTCGCCAGGTGTTGCCTGAAAATCCGTTGCTGAAACCGATCCGGTACGGGCCGGCTTTCTTGAATTTGGCTCCGGATACCATCCCACCATCTGGGACGATTTTCGCCTTGCTGATTACATCGTCGGCGATTACGGGAACGGCCCGTGCGAACGCGGTGAATCCGATCGCTGTGACTCCGAGCTTTATGGCGTCTCGGCGCGAGTAGTAAGGGGAACTTGGTTGCATTGTTTGTTTGGGTTGGAGTTAGTTGGCTGTGCGGTAGAAACCGATGACACGGTACATCAGAACACTGAGGGCAATCACGGTGCCTTGCAGCACGAATTGTACGCCCGTCGAGACGTGCACGATATTGGTAAAACTGTTGAGCTCAGTGATGAACAGAGTTCCTCCGACCGTTTCTATAACGCTGCCGATGCCGCCGCTGAGAGCCGTGCCACCAACCACGGTTGCCGCGATCGATGTTAAAAGAAATTGATCACCAATGCCGAGACTGGGCGACCCGATGTAGGAGGTCAGCAGGAGC
>CAZMNG010000482.1:3007-4278 GCA_964567505.1 uncultured Chthoniobacterales bacterium | reverse complement strand
CCGTCAGCGGCCGGGCTCAAAAAGAGCTGTGGCCGCGGGCCGTTGACTGGCTCGTCCAGCGTACCGATTGATACGCGGCAGTCCCATTGAGACCGGAATGGCACAAACATAAGAGAGCCGTTTGACTCGATCTCCGGCTCCCGTTGGCCATTTTAGCAGCTGGACAAAAGGGACTCGACTCCCAGGTGGCTTCCGGATAGACGAGTCGCAGTGAAACGCCAACTCGTTTCTTTCGCGAGCGCTGTTTGGTTGAGCTGCGGAGTGATCCCTGCAGCCGGTGGCGGGGAAATCGTGCTCGCAAATAGATTCCTGCAACCTCAGGGAATAAGTCACTCACAGCTGTTTTTGTATCGTGAGGATGGCACATTCTTAAGGCAACTCACCCGCGACAATTCGGGTCAGATGATTGACCCCATTTTCGCACCGGACGGCAAAACGATCGTTTTTACCCGGGAGGCGGGCGATCACACAGACTTTTGGAGCATCGACCCGGGAGGGGCAAACCTTCATCAGTTACAGCAACCGCCCGAATGGTATAGCGCCACCAAGGATTCACCTCTTTTTACCAACCTTGAACAGGAGAACGGGTCGGAACCAAATCCAGATGCGCCTTCGAATGAACAGAAGACCGTCACGTTCCGTTCCCCGGACGGTCTGGTGGAACTCGTGCTCAAGCAGACCGGCTCCGAAGAAGATCAAGTCGACGGTCCCGGACACGGGAAGCACTACGAACTGCACGATCTGAAAACGGGCAAAGCAACAGAATTTGCACAGTTGCCGGGCTTCGAAGGAGTTTTTGAAATCCTTCACGACAGCGTAAATAAAGATAAGCATTTCTTGATTGAACCGCCGCTCCGGCTCGCATTTTTCGGCCTGCATCTCAACAGCACCGACGGAGATACCTGTTACGCGCTTGACTTAGTAAATCGTCGATTTGTACGGCTTTCGCCGAATTGGGCCGTCCCGATTCCGTTACCAGGCGAACCTGCGTTCCTTACGTGGACATCGGAGCGCTATGTAGCGATTCCGAACAGCAAGAAAACCGCAAACTGCTCATATTTTCAGCGGTGGGATTCGAATTTGCAGGCCGTCCGCTACGCTGCGACAAACGCAGTGATTTGCTACGGCGCATCGATTTATCGGCCAGGACTCTCTCCAGCGGTTATTTCGGCGCGCAGGGGTGAATAGTGTTGCGGGGAAAGCAAAGGAAAACGACGTCAGTCGTGACTGCCGGCGGCAGCGATCGAGGAGGTAAAGTATCGCTGGAAGAC
>CAZMNG010000482.1:0-2907 GCA_964567505.1 uncultured Chthoniobacterales bacterium | reverse complement strand
GTCAGTCGTGACTGCCGGCGGCAGCGATCGAGGAGGTAAAGTATCGCTGGAAGACGAGCAAAATGATCAACGGAACAAACGAGGCAAAGACTGCGCCGGCAAACATTGCACCGAAATCCGTGGAGTGCTCTCCTGCAAAGTCCGCGATCGCGACGGCAGCGACCTTGTAATCCGGGTCTGGAGCGATGAGGAGCGGCCAAAGAAATGCCTGCCACTGAAAGACGAACAAAATTAGGCCGGCAGAAATCAATGCCGGCCGGGAAAGGGGCAGGTAAATTCTCAAGAATATCCCGAACCAACTTAGTTAGACCGTCGACACGCGCAGCGTCAGCGATCTCGGAGGGAATACCAAGAAAGAACTGGCGAAGCAGGAACACGGCGAAACCATTTCCGATTCCGGGCAGGATGATCCCAAGATAGCTGTTCTCGAGCCCTGAGTCGCGGAAGAGCGCTGAGAGCGGAATCGCAATCGCATCGAACGGAATCAGAAAACTTAGAATCACGACCGAAAAGATCAATCCCCTGCCCGGCAGATTCAGTTTCGCAAGGGCGAAAGCGGCCGGTGTACAAATGAGTAGCCCAAGAACAACCGTCGCGATGCCGACTCCGATCGAATTCAGCATCGCTCTGCCGAATGAACCCGACAAAACCGTAATCAAATTAGCCGAGGTCATCCGGTTGGGGAAAAATGTCCAGGGGCTCAACGGCGAGAGATACTTGAAGATGTCCTCGCTGGGCCTGAGCGCGCTGATAAATGCCCAGTAGAGTGGAAAGATCGCAGCGCCTGCGGTCAGAATTGCCAAAAGCAGGGCGAGCCGGTTGCTTCGCTCGGGCGCAGGAATCATTTTCTCAGCCGCTTGAGCGCATCATTCGAAACTGCATTAAAACGACCGCCATCACCGCCGTTACCAGAATCACCGTGGCGGCAGCCCCCCCTCTTGTGTCGCCGTAAACAAAGGTACGGGTAAAAATTTCTGACATTACCAGCTTAGTGGTCCCTTGCGGACCACCCTTTGTCAGGATCTGGATCGGCGCAAAGACCAGAAAGTTAGAGACAGTGTCGGCAACCAGGACGAAGGCAAGCGGCCGGCGAAGTAGCGGCAGTGTGATGTGGATGAATCGATCCCAGGCGTTGGCATGAAAGCTTTATTCATGATCTCCTCGAACGCTACGTATCCCACTGTCCTGGGCCGGCTGATCGCCGTGTTGGTAAGTTCGTAGTTAAGGATTTCCCCATAAGAAGCTGTAGCATCCCCTCCTGCTTTTGTTTCCGCTTCGATGTGGTTCTGAAGCGCAACTTTGTTCGCAGGCGGCTGCGGGAAATGAGCGGACGTCACCGAGGCGCCGTTATCGTCAAGCGTGAGGAAGGTCGCAAATTTCAGCGCCTCGTCCCGATGTTGGCCGTGGGGGTTGATTCCGATCGCCCAGCCGTCGGTCGGCGTAACCGGTTTTCCTCCGGCAAAATAAGGATGCGGCGCAATACCAAAATGCAGGTTTTCCGTCTTTTCGAACGCGGAAAAGTTCCATGGACCGGCGATAAAATATGCAATTTGGCCATTCGCAAACAAAGCACCGGTTTGCTCGGACGCGACGCCCCGCGGAGAAAGTCCGCTCGCGAACAGGTCCCCGTACCATTTGGCGGTCTCGATCCATTTTTGTGAGTTGACGTCCGGAGTCAGAAGGTTATCCCCTGTCAAACCTGATCCGGCACCACCGGACTCGAACAAGGTTGCAACTGGTAATAACGATCCACCTGCTCAAAGCAGAAGCCCCAGCGTGCGCCAGCCTGTTGCGCTTTGCGCGCGTCGGCTAGAAGCTGATCCCAGGTCAAGCGCCCGGTTGGATCGCCGGACGGAGGGGTGATACCGGCCTTTTGCAGGAGGTCCTTG
Organism: uncultured Chthoniobacterales bacterium; assembly: GCA_964567505.1. Classification (GTDB taxonomy): domain Bacteria; phylum Verrucomicrobiota; class Verrucomicrobiia; order Chthoniobacterales; family JAFAMB01; genus JAFAMB01. The sequence continues at coordinate 1,018 of CAZMNG010000482.1, read as the reverse complement.
TTGTAGAAGAGAACCAACATTGAAGTGAATTCCGGCGAGGCGTACAATTTCCCGCCGACGCTGGCCGAATCCACGGCTTTGGCAATACAGGCAGCGTTGGCCTTATCCCTCGGGCATCACGTTTAGAAAATTGATGGTAATCTCCCCAGCCGTAGCCGGGGAACTGAGTGCGGCCAGCTCGATAGCAGCTAACAGTGCCGCGGGAACTGCGGCAGCGATCGTACGAAATCTCATGGTGTTCACTTTTTTTGGGGTAGAACTTGATGCGTGTCGGCATCAACGTATACGTTATCTTACCGGATCCGGACCGAAACACCGACGATTTTTGCAGGATGCTTCCGATCTATCGAGGTTATGGCCTCCTCGCAGTGACGGTTGGCATGCAAGGGGGCGGGTCAATCTACACGCGGCCGCTCTCAGGGATTCGGATGCGACGAGAAACAGACCAAAATGGATTGGACGATGAGCCCCCGGGAAAGTCGCTACGAAGAACTGAGCGGATTTCAGACAGTGCCGGTTAATTGGTCGGTGAATACCGGTCACAAGCGGGCATTCTTCGAACGACTCCGCGAGATTACAGGTGGCGAAGGCGCGATTTTGCCCGGATCCCAGGCGTGACAGTGACAAAGCGGTTCTCCCTGGCGGAGCGATAGATGGCCTCTTCGACGGCAAAATTGCGAAGATATTCCCGTCCTTCATTAACCACCGGAGTAGCGTTTACGAGATGTTCGACGATATGACGCGTCTGAAGGTAGACACAGTCGCCGCCAAAACCACGTCGCTCCCACGTATAGGCGTGCTCCCCCTCTTTGCCCCCATGCGGTTTGCGAAAGAGCCGTCCAAACCCGTCCAGCCGGATCGTTCCTTCCGTTCCCTCCAGGACCATCATTCCGTTTGTCATCCGCGTATCGTCGGCAGCGTGGTCGAGAAGGCGGTTGCCATCAAATATTCCGGTCGCGCCACTGAGAAAGTCCAGGATGACAATTCCCGCGTCCTCACCCGATATAACGGGATTAAA
>CAZMNG010000481.1:0-4293 GCA_964567505.1 uncultured Chthoniobacterales bacterium | reverse complement strand
AGGTAAAAAAGGCTTCAAAAAAATGATAGATGATTCCCGAACCCCATCCTCGAGGTATACCCAGCATGAGTGAAACGATCACCCTTCCAGTGCACCCAGGCATTGCCAAACGCGGGCGCGTCCGGCTTACGGCTGCACAGGCCCTTGTGCGCTATCTGTCTGGTCTGCGCACACGGATCGAAGGTCCGCGGGGCGACGATATCGTTCCGCTGTTTGGCGGAGTCTTCGCAATCTTCGGGCACGGGAACGTCGCGGGTGTCGGCGAGGCTCTTTATCAGTATCGCGACCGGTTGCCGACGTATCGGGCGCATAACGAGCAGGCCATGGCTCACGCAGCAATCGCCTACTCAAAAGCGCACTTCCGCCGGAGAATGATGGCGTGCACGACTTCCATCGGCCCCGGGGCGACAAACCTTCTCACGGCTGCTGCACTTGCTCATGTCAATCGTTTGCCGGTTCTCTTCCTTCCAGGAGACACCTTTGTTTCGAGGGATCCTGATCCTGTCCTTCAGCAACTCGAGGATTTCAAAGACGGCACAATTTCGGCCAACGACTGTTTTCGTCCGGTTTCGCGCTATTTCGATCGGATCCTCCAACCTTCCCAATTGATCACGTCACTTCCGCGCGCTGTGCTGACCTTGACCGACCCTGTGCTGTGCGGTCCGGTCACTCTTGCGCTGCCTCAGGACGTCCAGGCTGCTGCGTTTGAGTATCCGGTCGAGTTTTTCGAGACCCCGGTGGTCGAATACCGGGCGACTGCACCCGGTGAAGCGGATCTGGCAGGGTCGGTGCGTGCCGTGATGGCGGCCAGGCGCCCAGTGATCATAGCCGGGGGTGGCGTCCTTTACGGAGGCGCTTGCGAGGCGCTGCGCGGATTTGCTGAACGCCATGGCGTTCCGGTCTGTGAGACACAGGCGGGTAAGAGTTCTCTGCCGTGGGATCATCCGCTTCAGCTTGGCTCGGTGGGCGTGACTGGCTCTCCTGCAGCCAATGCGCTTGCCAGCGAAGCCGATTTGATCCTCGCCGTGGGAACCTGGCTGCAGGACTTCACGACCGGGTCTAATTCGCTCTTCCCAAAGGCCCGGTTGGTCTCTCTGAATGTGAATCCCTTTGACGCGGTCAAAGCGCGCGGTATCCCACTCCAGGCGGATGCCCGCCTCGGCCTGGAAGCCCTGGATAAAGCGCTGCCAGACTGGCGCGCCGACGTTGCCTGGACCGAGCAGGCCAAAGCCAAGGCTGCCGCGTGGCGGGCGACCGTGGATCGTATCACGCAGCGTCGCGATTTGAACCCAGGAGAATTGCCTTACGACGGCGAGGTGATAGGAGCCGTGCAGCGATCGAGTCAGAAGTCCACGAGCGAAGATATCGTGGTCTGTGCAGCCGGGACACTTCCCGCCGAGTTGCACAAGCTCTGGCGCACTTCGGTACCCGGAGGCTATCACATGGAATACGGGTATTCGTGTATGGGGTATGAGATCGCTGGCGGTCTGGGAGTCAAGATGGCTCGGCCCGATCGCGAGATCGTCGTAATGCTGGGTGACGGGAGCTACCTCATGCTGAACAACGAGATCGCCACCTCGGTGACGCTCGACAAGAAGCTGATTATCGTCCTGCTCGACAATCGCGGTTACGGTTGCATCAACCGCCTCCAGCAGAGTTGTGGAAGTAAACCCTTCAACAACCTGTGGAAAGATTGTCTGCAATTCGGCGAGGGCGCCCCCAAGATCGATTTCGCCGCGAATGCGGCATCCCTGGGCGCCCTTTCTGAGAAGGTGGCCAATATCGCTGAGCTCGAGGCCGCCCTCCAGCGTGCCCGGAGGGCCAGTCGCACCTACCTGATCTGCATCGATACCGATGACGCCCGGACCACCAGTGAAGGCGGGTGGTGGTGGGAAGTCGCAGTCCCGGAGGAATCGCCCAGCGAATCTGTCCGCCAGGCGCACATCGCTTACTTGGCCGGCAAGGAAAATCAGAAACGCTAAGTGAGGAGAAACCTATGAATCTACTCGTTAAACCCAATAAGAATTCCCAGGAAATTGTCTCTGTGACTCCTCAATCGGCAGGTTGGCATTATGTCAGTTTTTCCGCATACCGATTGGCTCCTGGCGAGTCGCTCACGCTTTCTGACGATGTCAACGAGGTGTGCGCAGTGGTTTTGACCGGGATGGTTTCCGCTCAGACCGGTGCACTTCGGTGGAAGGAGATCGGGGGGCGCAAGAGCGTTTTTGAAGACGCTGCCCCTTATGCAGTCTACGCGCCCCCGCGTACGAAGCTCACCATTACGGCCATCACCGATGCCGAGCTCGGCGTGGCTCGCGCCCCTGCGAAGGGTGAACTTCCGGCGCGGCTCATTGAACCCGCCGCCATGCGGCGCAGCGCGCGCGGTAAAGGCGCCAATACACGCTACGTTTGCGATATCCTGCCCCAGGATCAACCCGCTGAGTCCCTCCTTGTGGTCGAGGTCAAGACGCCGAGTGGAAACTCCTCAAGCTATCCACCTCACAAACATGATGTGGACAACATTCCGGCCGAGAGCCTGCTCGAAGAATCCTATTACCATCGCATCGATCCGCCGCAGGGCTTTGTTTTCCAACGCGTCTACACCGACTCGCGCGACATCGACGAGTCGATGGCCGTCGAAGATCGCGATGTCGTCCTTGTGCCTCGTGGTTACCATCCTGTCGTTGTCCCTCACGGCTACCAGTCCTATTACTTCAACGTCATGGCAGGTCCCAAACGCGTCTGGCACTTTTACAATGATCCGGCTCACGAGTGGATTTTATCAGTCGCTTGACCAAATCGTCGGGTGCACGCACAAATCATTCATCGGTTATATCCACAAGAATAAGGTAAGATCATGATTAGAATCGCAAATGCTCCGTGCTCCTGGGGCGCGCTCGAATTTGACCTGAAGGGTGAAGCTCCTGACTACGTTCAAGTGCTCAATGAAATCGCCGAGACCGGCTATGCAGGAACGGAACTGGGAGACTGGGGATTCATGCCGACGGACCCGGAAAAACTCTCCCAGGAAATTCACGCACGGAATCTTGTGCTGCTTGGCGCATTTGTGCCGGTCTTTCTCAAAGACCCGGCCTCGCACGACGCTGGCATTGAAGTCGCCGTGCGCACTGCGCGTTTGATGGCGGCGGTAGAGGGTACCCTGCCTTTTGTTGTCCTTGCCGACGAGAATGGCAGGGTTGCGGAGCGCACGAAGAATGCGGGGCGCATTACGCCTGAAATGGGTCTGAGCGACGCGGAATGGCCGGTCTTTGCGGAAGGCGCGATGAAAGTGGCCGAAGCGATTAAAAAGGAAACCGGCCTTCGCACTGCTTTCCATCATCACTGTGCCGGTTACGTGGAGACCCCGGCTGAGATTGCCAGGCTTATGGCGTTGACTGATCCTGCTGTGCTCGGCCTGGTGTTCGACTGCGGCCACTATCGCTTTGGCGGCGGCAACCCCGTAGACGGTCTGCGCAGATACGGAAAGCGAGTATGGCACTTTCACTTCAAGGATTATCATCCCGGTGTCGGCAAGCAAGTCGCCGAAAATGGCTGGGATTATTTTCAAGCTCTCAGACAGGGTGTTTTCTGCGAACTGGGCAAGGGGGAGATTGACTTCCCGTCGCTCATGAAGGAGCTCGAGAAACTCGGCTACGACGGCTGGGGAGTGGTAGAACAAGATGTTCTTCCAGGCATGGGGAAACCGAGGGAATCTGCCAAACGCAATCGGCAATATATTCGCTCGCTCGGATATTGATTCGGATTTAGTCGAATTCTCTTACAGACGAGCGATCGACCGGGTGGACCTCCGAGCGGTATCGAAACGCGAGCCCCTTAAAATTTGCGATCGCGGAAATAAATTTGCTTGCCCGCAGCCAAATTCCTGTCGCACTCTCGGAAGATTCAAAAGCCGAGTATGAAGTTCAGTTTTCTTTTTCAGACACTGCCAGTCGCCTTAACCGTGGCCGCACTAATCCAAACCGCTCACGCCGATCAAGGTAATATGCGCCGGGCGCTCGAAGCTTTGAGAAACGCTCGCTACGAGCTTAACCAGGCCTCTCGCGACAAAGGCGGCCACCGGACCGCGGCAGTCCGTCTGATTGACCAGGCGATCGAGCAGGTCAAGGAAGGCATCGCATTCGCCGAGGCGCACGGCGACTAAACAGTCTGGGTCCCGCCGGACTTCGGATCCTTCTGGACATCGCCGGAGCGAGTATTGGCGGGGTGGAACATTTGTAACTTGCCGGAGCTTTCGGTAATTACATTCGGAACCCAAGTGCTTGCCGGTTGGGC
>CAZMNG010000480.1:2483-4294 GCA_964567505.1 uncultured Chthoniobacterales bacterium | reverse complement strand
AAGGTAGCGACTATCACCGAAGGTGGGAATGAACCAGAATAGCTTCATTGCTTGTTGCGGGGACAGGACACGACAGCGACGCTCAAGATCCCATCACGCGAAGGAGAATCTCTTCCTTTAGCTGCACGAACTCTCCCGAAGTCCGGGCCCGCGGCCGCGCTAATAGAATCTGCTGTTCGTAGACAAATTCGCCCTGTTTCATGACCAGGACGCGGTCGGCCAAGGTAACCGCTTCCTCGACATCGTGAGTCACGAGCACAACCGAAAATCGACGCTTAGCCCAAATCTTCTCGACAAGAGCTTGCATCTCAAGTCGAGTTAACGCATCCAGCGCCCCGAGGGGTTCGTCCAACAGAAGCAGAGCGGCTTGGCTCGCAAGCGCACGGGCCAGCGCGACCCGCTGTTGCTGTCCGCCCGACAGAATCGACGGCCAATCCTTTGTGCGGTCAGCGAGTCCGACCTGACGCAAGGCTTCCATCGCGATGGCCGGCGCCTCACGCGTTCGTGGCGCGGCAAGAGCCACATTCCCGAGCACCGTTTTCCAGGGAAGAAGTGCAGAGCTCTGGAACATTAATCGGGCAACCGCGTTTGGACCCTTCAACGCACGGCCGTCGACGAAGATTTGACCTTCACTCGCCGATTCAAGTCCGGCCAGGAGACGCAGTAACGTTGATTTACCACATCCACTTCGCCCGACCACAACGACGAGCTCGTGTTCAGCAACTTCGAAATCAATCTCCCTCAGGACTCGCTTGCTCCCAAACTGTTTCGAGACTCGGGAAACTTGTACCAACGGACTCCTCAGCGTCTCTTGAATGGCTTGATGGATGATCACCTGCGGCATACCGATTTTCGCTAGGTGTTGTAAACCGGATTCCAGCGCAGGAGCCAGCGCTCAAGCAGACGAGTAACCATGTCAGCCGCTTTGCCAAGCAACGCGTAAAGGCAAATCCCCAGGAGCACGACATCGGTTTGCAAAAAGTCGCGCGCGTTCATTGTCATGTAGCCGATTCCGTTGTCGCACGCGATCGTTTCCGCCACGATCAGCGTGAGCCACATAATGCCAAGAGCGTACCGCAAGCCCACCAGAATGGACGGGAGCGCTCCCGGCAGGATCACATTCCAAAACAATCCGAACCGGCCAAGACCGTAACTCTGACCCATTTCGATCAACTGGAAATCGATAGAACGAATCCCATGCACAGTGTTGATATAGATTGGAAAGAAGACGCCGATCGTGATTAGAAAAAGCTTAGCCTCTTCTCCGATCCCAAACCAAAGAATTACCAGCGGGATCATCGCCAAGTGCGGAATATTGCGCACCATCTGCACGGAAGAGTCGAAAAGTCTGTCCGCGAGACGCGAAAGTCCGTTCAACAAGCCGAGGAAGAGACCAAGTGAGCCGCCGATCAAGAGGCCGGTTGAAGCGCGCCGAAAGCTTTCGAAGAGGTGCAGCGGCAGTTCGCCCGTCTCGGTCAAACGAATCCCTGCGAGCAGGACTGCGACGGGTGAAGGCAAAATTCTGCCCGCAAGGATCCCGGCTGACGTTAAGCTCTGCCAAATCACGAGCAAACCAAGCGGCAGAAGCCATGGTAAGATATGATTAAAGGCGGCGCTTTTCATAGGAGCGGCATGGCAACTTTCCTCGCCTCGTCGGAAGGTCCCGAATTCGGCAAGAACTCGTTCGCGACGATCTCCCCTTGAAAGGATGGGTGCCTCTTGTCCGGCGCCTCCCGGTCATCATGGCTCAGCGGCAGCCGAGCAAAAAGCAGTTCCGCGACCCGGAACGCCTCCTCGAGGTGGGGATACCC
>CAZMNG010000480.1:0-2473 GCA_964567505.1 uncultured Chthoniobacterales bacterium | reverse complement strand
GAGAGGATAAATGTCTCAATTCCTAGCTCCCGGTACTCGAGCATTCTCTCGGCAACAGTCTCCGCACTCCCGACCATTGCCGTACCCGCGCCGCCGCGAACCAGACCGACGCCGGACCAGAGATTCGGACTGACCTCCAATTCCTCTCGCGTCCGCCTGGTACCGGTGATCTTTCGGAGTGCGAGCATCCGTTGCTGGCCGATCGAATCCTGGCGAGCCAGCGTTTTCTGAGCGGCCCGTACAGTCTCATCGCTGAGGTGGCTGATCAGAGCGTCAGCATCTCGCCAAGCCGCGGCGTCCGATTCACGAACAATTACATGAAGCCGGATACCAAATCGAATAGATCGTCCGAATCGGGCGGCCTCTGCGCGAACGGTCTCAATCTTCTTCGCCACCTGAGCAGGGGGTTCGCCCCAGGTCAGATAATGATCGATATGTTTTGCCGCAACCGCGATTCCCGCGCTGGAGGAACCGCCAAAATACAGCGCCGGATACGGCTGTTGGATTCCCCGAAATAAATTCTTTGCTCCTTGTACTTTCAGATGCTTGCCGGAAAAATTAACCTCCGCTGTGCTCGAAACCAGGGCCCGCCAAATGATCAGAAATTCGTCGGTAACCTCGTAACGATCGTCGTGTTCCAGAAATAAACCATCTCCGGCCAGTTCGACCGGGTCACCACCCGTGACGACATTGATCAGCAACCGGCCGTTACTTAATCGATCGAACGTGGTGGTCATCCGCGCTGCCAGACTCGGCGAGACCAAACCCGGCCGAACAGCGACGAGAAAACGCATTCGGTGAGTTTCAGGGATCAAAGAAGAAGCCGTGACCCAGGCATCTTCACATGACCGCCCGGTTGGCAACAGCGCCCCGTAAAAGCCGAGGTTATCTACCGCGCACGCGATCTGCTTCAGGTACCCGAAATCCAGCGGCCGGCCGCCATCGCTTGTTCCCAGATATCGTCCGTCACCATGCGTTGGGATGAACCAGAGCAGTTTCATAAAGAGCCAAGTCCGCGCCGCACAATAGCTGTCGCTAACTCCGTCATGATATCGTACGCACTTACCTATACTATTCTGATATGGTCAACCAATAAATCGACGGCAATTTCACCAGCCAGAATTCTTTTATTCCATATGCACGGGAATAAGTATATCGTTGGAGTATAGATAATGAAAAACTATCGCTTGGATCGAGATGTAAATGCGGGTGCTGCCAACCGATCACGAGACCACCGGAAAAGTGGAATGGCCGCTGCGCTCCGGTCACGACGCTGGCCGAGTATCCTGGTCACGTTATTGTCTTTCTTCGTGATCTGCGGCCCGAGCTTCGGAAACGAAGAAACGCTTAAAGTGGTCCGGATAGGCTATCAAAAATACGGCAGCTTCAATGTCGTGAAGGCGCGTCATACGTTCGACGACGAGCTCGCAAAACGAGGAATCAAGATCAACTGGATCCTTTTTCCGGCCGGTCCCCAGCTCCTCGAAGCGATGAATGCCGGCGCCATTGACCTTGGACACACAGGTGAAGCACCTCCAATCTTTGCGCAGGCTGCAAATAATCCTTTCGTCTATATTGGGAACCAGCGCCCGGACCCGTCTGGCGAGGCAATTCTTGTGGCCGCCAATTCTCCAATCAGGTCCGTGACCGAACTCAAGGAAAAGAAGGTCGCTCTCAATAAAGGATCAAACGTTCATTATCTCCTTGTCCGCGTCCTGGAGGATGCCGGCTTAAAATATTCCGATATTCGTCCGATCTACCTGGCTCCTGCCGATGCGCGCGCGGCTTTTGACAGCGGCAGCATTGACGCGTGGGTGATTTGGGACCCGTTCCTGACCGTCGCGCGGGTGGCAACAAAAGCCCGCGTCTTAGTGGACGGCACCGGGCTCGTGGCGAATCGAGAATTTTTTCTGGCCGATCGGAAGTTTGTCGAGGCCCATCCGGAAATCATCGATGACCTTACAAAGGCTGTCGGTGAAGCTTCGGTGTGGGCAAAAGAACAGCCGCGAGCCGTCGCGGAACTGCTATCCCATGAGGTCGGTATCGATGTCGATACCTTGCAGCAGATCACGGAACACCTCCCGTGGGGATTTCAACCGGTTACTCCATCCGTGATTGCCGATCAGCAGAAGATCGCCGACGCATTTTTCGCTCTGAATCTGATACCGAAGAAGCTGGATGTCCGCGAGGCGACACTGCCTGCGTTTCTGAGTTCCAAGGAGGAGCAGTGAGCGCCAGATTACTTCGCCTGGGTGCTGGGAATCCAGGCTGCGGTCGCCTGATCGCTGGATCCAAAGCCTGGCAATTTGGTGTCAAGGTCTGCAACAGTCTTGATGTCATTCTTGTTCAGCTCATCCTGCGTGATAAGGTACGGCCTGACTTCGATGACTTTGCCGGGATCCTGGCCGGCGATCAATAAGGCGACCGCCCGCAACGACACCTCACCCACGACAGCCGGATTAGTTGCGGAAGT
>CAZMNG010000479.1:0-4302 GCA_964567505.1 uncultured Chthoniobacterales bacterium | reverse complement strand
TCGCCAAGTGGCGGGGTGGAGGGCAGCCGGAAGCGAACGACCAGTCCATAATTAATGAAATGATGAACTCGATTCGGCCTGATGCATTGGTGAGCCTGCTCAGCCGTGGCGAAACCAAGAATGGAAGCCGTCCCGTGAAGGGAGAGCGGCAACTCCGCGACCTGTTTCTGGAGAGAGCAGTGAGCAGTAAGATAGCAATGCATGGGGTGTTTGGAGATAGAATGGTCGGAAGTTGGAGCGATATGAATCAGGGATCACGATTCGGGAAAGGAACGGCGTTCATGATCCGCAGAGGGTCCGAAGAACCGTGCCCGAAAGGTGACAGAGCCTCCGTAGTAGCGAAGAAGCGGGGTAATGCCCGTGGAGTCAAGGGAGGCAGGAAGGTGGAAGCGTGAAAGACAGAGCGAAGGAACAACAACCCTCGGCAGTGCCCGCAAGGGCTCAACAAGGGGGAGACATCCGAGCCCGATGCGCTGCTTGCTTCAGCGGGTCGGACCGTGCGATTACCGGGCGGGGCTTACGGTAACAAAATTCCCACTCACGCAGCAGACGCCGACATTGCCGCGGACCAAGTTGGACTCGGTGCCTATTTCTTAGGTAAGCCGACATTGTCTTTCCATCCCATAGGTTTCCGGCCAATCCCACTTCACTGGGCTTACCTCGGAGTACCTCTTGCAGATCGGCAATCAGATCAGCATCCAATTTCGAAGGCCGTCCGCTACGCGATCCTTCCCGCAGACCCCCTAAACCCTTTTCTTCGAATCTCTCCACCCAGTACGCCACGGTTCGTGGAGCATCGCCTAGCAAATCCGCCACTTGGCAGCAGTTCAATCCATGGGCAACAAGTAATACTCCGTGCAGTCGGTGATCATAACGAGACTCGTCTGAACGACGAATTTCGTCTTGAAGGCCTAGGATTACGTTCTCCGCATCGTCGATTGTGATAATTCTCATAATCAGAAAACTAACACGACGGAGATCTATTCGCAATTACTTATGACCTTGTGTATAGATCGGCGAAAGGATGCTCATGAAGGCAATCGTTTTCTGATACTCCTAAGCGCAGGGCTGTTGCCGTAACCGACCGTTCCGCAGTCCGTCAGGGCATAGGCCCTCTTGTTGTTGCGTTTGAGGCATCCTAAATCGAAGTACATGCTGACGGAAGCACGGGATTCAAGGCGACGCGGCCAAGAGCCGCCATCCCGCACAATCGGCAGACTGATCACGGCGCGCATTTTCTTGCCCAGGGCGTCGATGGTGAAACCCACCTCCCGCACGGTGACCGGAAAGGCGCTGAGGTTCGTTACCTCTATGCAGCCCATTTCCTGGCCGCCCTGCACGGGAAAAACGCTGGGATCCGTTACCTCCATGTAACCCGCTACCAGGCCGGATTCGGCGTGCCTCCTCGGGTAGGCGATCTTCGGAACGACTTTCAGCTTTACGCGCCGTTGGTTCAGCCCGTGCCAAGTGTTGATGACGCCGAGAACGGCGCCGATCACGGCGCAACTTATGGTGAATATGTCTTTGGCTGAGAACAGGTCCATCGTGTGTTATTAAAGGACGTTATCACACTTGCTTAGCCGCGGACTTTAGGAAAAAGTTGCTGACTTTTTGCTGACCTAAAGCCTACTCCCCTCGTAAAACATTCGCCCTGATGAGGCGGTGATTGCTGCCTAGATTCCCGCTGCAATGGTCCAATCTTCCCTCGTAAATCAGCCTCTAGAGCCGATCCGCTGCCGATAACGCTCCGCGACGAAAATCGGTCCCAGTAACAGTCCTACTGAAAGCATCATCCATGTGGAAGGCTCAGGTACTGAGACCACTGCAAGATACTCGGGCTTGATCCCGAGTAAGTGATTACTGATCACGGTTCCCGTGATGTCGTACTCGACAAGGTTTTGACCGTTCAACGCGAAAAGGTAATCGCCAGAGACTGCAAGCTGTCCGCCAATATCGAAGTTGGCGTTAATCAGGTCTCCCGTGCTGGCGTTATACTCGCTGCCATTTTCCAAGAACAGATTATTGCCTAAAACCGCCAATGAACCCGCTCCACCTGGGGACGACAGTGTGATAAAGTTCGTCTTGAGCAGGGTTCCAGCGATGCTGTATTGCCCGACAGCGCTTGTGACGGTGGTGGAAGCGAAAATAGCGTTGGATGACAAAGCCGTTACAGCGATCTCGTTTCCCTCGCCCACGTTCATAAAATCATGATCAAACAAGGCTCCGTTAAGTGCGCTGTATAGGGCAAAATACGGATGGATTCCGACCAAAAGATTGTCTCCTGAAACCGTGAGCGCGGTCACGCTAATTCCACTGATGAAGTTTGCGTCAATCAGCGCTCCAGTCGTTGCATCGTATTTCGAGACTCCGTCCGGCGACCCGATAAAAAGATCATTTCCAAGCACCGCGAGTGCAGACACTGGAGTATTGATTACGTTTCCGATCGCTCCGTTGTCATATTCGGTGACCACGCCAGTGACACCATCACCGACATAAACAACCTGTGCCTGAGCGTAAACCGATCCGATGACGATAAAGATCGCTACGAGTGTCTTCATTTGGAGCCGCTCTGCCACTCTGTTAGGCGCTGGTAGGGAATTCAAATACAATCTCCAGCCCTTGGTTTCTCGCGGCTTCATAATTAGCATATGTGAATGGGAGACTAATCTTGGAATCTAAGGCAGCAGCGTAGATGTGTTTGCACGGCAGATTGCGGTCAAGAAAGTCTGGACACGCACAATGATGAAGGTTGGCGATATAATCATGTATGAGCCACCCGTCAGCAGTTTTGCGAACCGCGTCGCGCTCGTCGTGGTAGATAAAATAGGCTCTGTATTGGCGGCTATGCTGGATGCCAGAGGCGTGAATTTCTGAAGCCCAACCGCCCCATTGCTTTGGATCGAGAACCAACCGCTGAAGGCGCTGCGTCTCCTCACGCCATAACGTGACTGCTAAAGAACGGCGAGCGAGGTGATCCAAATATTTAGCCTGAATAAAGCCCAACTCCATGGCGATTCTGTAGATGTGCATGCATGGTTTAGGAACCTTTAAGCGAGTGAAATCGCTACAATCACATTCAGTCAGCGTTGCGGTATGTCTCTCCTTGCGCTTTGGGTCAAAGAACACGGCGCGAGGCTCGGACGGATCGAACTGAAGGATTTCCAGGTTCCGCGCGGACTTCTGCCGATTGATCTGCGGAGACGTTGAATTGACAGCTTCGTCCTGAAAATTCCAGTTTATCAGCACAATTTTAAATAGTCTGCTACAAGCCAATGGGGAAAGGCAATATCAATCGGATTGTGTCGAATAGTTCACCCCTCCGCCTTGACCGCCAGCATCGCAAACTGGCCTTTTTTTTGCACGTTCGCAGGTATGAAAACCTTAATGACAATTGCGATCTGCCATCGCATTATTGCCCTATGGATGATAAAGCCCCGACCGGAAGATACCAGCTCGTCTATGGAAGCATCGAAGTGCCAACTTCGAGTACAAGTGGAAAGTTTGAAGAAAGAAAAGGCCTGTGGAAGATCGATACCGTAACGGGCCAAGTCTGGGTATTGGCCGTAACGGTGACGGGAGACGAGTTCAGGCCAATTCAGACGAAGCAGCCTTGAAAGGTGGTGCTTTCGTTTAGAGCATCGAAGCCGATTCGCTTTTGGATTGGTGCGAAGAGTAAAGAATGGCAATCACGGAAGCTCAGCTTCCCTGTGATGAGATTTGCCGATCTAGGTTCCGATCCGGCAATGCAGCGAACCGGTTGCCTGCGATATTTTGCGCTTGACAATCCAAATCGGCGCGAAGTTTGATAGCGACTCAAAGAGCGAGCCTTAACCAAAATGTATTCGACGATATGATCGAGGGCGTCTTGAGCAGCTTGGGTTAACAGAACAGTGTACATTTACCGGCTAACTACCGGCGAGCTCGGGCGGAGATGTTTTTTACCCGTTGCCGAGCTTCTTCGAGCGTATAAGTCGGTTCACCAACCTCTAAAGATTTCAGCCCTTTATCGATTGCTGCCACCACCTCCGGGTGCTCTTGCTCCCCGATATCCAATTCCTGCACCAAAAGGTCGAAAAGCTTCCTCTTTTCGTTTTCGCTGAGCTTTGGGAGCTCTTCGAGTATTTCTGCGAAACTCATACACCAGTTTACGTTGGCTTCTTAGCCTCGGAAAGGACTTTATCGATCGCGTGGCCGGCGATTCGTCGAGCGTCTTTGGTTTCAAATTTTCCAAGCATAATGACCCCTTTCGTGACAGAATGACGGACATGACCACCTTAGCGAAGAAGTGCAAGTCAACCGTAA
>CAZMNG010000478.1:0-4306 GCA_964567505.1 uncultured Chthoniobacterales bacterium | reverse complement strand
GTACCGGTGGAGGGCGGCAATGCGGCAATTGTGGCTTGTGAAATTTTGGCCGTGGTGATTTGATGTGTGGGAGTGCCTGAGCTTTTTATCGACCGGTCGCGATGTGTCCTGACTTATTCGAAGCTCTAAAGAGCTACGCGAGCGCGCGTCCGGACGATGTCGCACTGCAGATGATTCGCGATGGTCAGCGCCAGGTCTTGACCTGGCGTTCTCTACTATTCGAGATTGACAGCCTTGGCAGGCGTCTGCACCAACTCGGAGTTTCCCGCGCGGCCCTGCACGTTGCGATCTTAATAGAAGACTCTCCGATGTGGGGAGCCACCTTCCTTGCCGGCTATAGCTCAGGCTCAGTAATCGTTCCACTCGATCGCTCCCGAGACAGCGCCACCTTATCCCGAATTGTTCGGCACGCCGAGTGCGAAGCATTGATCTTTTCGGCAAAGTATGCTCCGGCTGCTCGGGAAATAGCCGACGCGAACAAGGGACTTGTGCTTCTGGAAAGCTCACCTTCAGAAGGCAATGGACCTCCGCCGACCTATGGGTCCATGCCGCTCGTAAAACGCGAGTCGGATGGTGAAGTGGCGATTATGTATACAGGAGGCACGACAGGACTTCCAAAAGGCGTACGCCTGACCGAAAGAAATCTGTTAACGAACCTTTCAGATTCGCTTGCGGGTTGTCCGCTGACCGAAAGTGACCACTTACTCTCGATTTTACCGCTGTTCCACATAGTGGCGCTTTTCGGCACTCTGCTAGATCCGCTCTACGTAGGAGCAAAGGTGACCTACCTCCAAGACTACGATCCTGCGAAGCTTCTGAAAACGATTCATGACGAGGAGATTACTGTTTTTGGCTGCGTGCCTCAATTTTATTACCTCCTGATCCGGAGAATTCGGGAGCAGGTGACAACTCAATCGGCACTTCGACGAATAGCATTTCAGCGAATGCTCGATCTATCGCGTTTTCTTCGTCGCCGGCTAAAGATTCGCGTGGGCCGACGGTTGTTCGGCCCGATCCATAAACGGCTCGGCCCAAAGTTCCGGCTATTTATCGTAGGAGCGGCAAGCTTCGCACCAGAAGCCGGGGAAACCCTCCTCGATCTCGGCTTCAGTCTCTGTCAGGGCTATGGCATGACAGAGGTAGGGATTGTCACAGTTGACCCGGACGGGCCGAACGGCGGGTTAACCTGCGGTGCACCACTTCCCCGTACAAAGATTCGCATCAACGAACCGGATCGGGACGGGATCGGCGAGATTCTCATTGCCGGCGACCACGTGACTCCGGGTTACTGGAAGGAGCCGCAAGCGACTTTAGAACTGCTGCGCGACGGATGGTTGTGGACCGGCGATCTCGGATGGATCGATGCGTCGGGACGCTTGCGTGTAACGGGGCGCAGGAAAGAAGTCATCGTTCTCGGCTCGGGGCGAAATGTCTACCCCGAACAGGTCGAATATGAAATTCGCAAAAGTTGCGAATTCATCAAGGAAGTGTGTGTGCTGAGACTCTCGTCTGATGATGGAACCAGCGAGCGATTGCACGCGGTTATCGTGCCCGATTTCGAACGTCTTCGGAGCAAAGGCGTTGTGAATATACAGGACCAGATCCGATTTGATATCGACACTGCCGGACGCGCTGCCCATCAGCAGATCAACAGTCTCGAAATTCGCGCTGAACCATTGCCTCGGACCTCGACCGGCAAGCTGAAGCGATTCGAGGTGCTGCCAGGTTTGGCGCGTCCAACTAAACCGAGTCACTCCAAACCGGCGGCGGGACCGGAACCGGCCCTTTTCGCGCTCATCCGGCGGGTCAAGCCAGACTGTGGCCCCATTACCCCCGCATCGCGCCTGGAACTCGACCTCGGATTCGACTCCCTCCAGCGGGTTGAGCTCTTTTCGAATATCAGGGTGTCCCTCGGTATCGAGATATCGGATGAAGAGGGAGCGCAGATATTCACGGTTGGGGACCTCGCACAAAAGGTCGGCACAGTGGGGCAAGCCGGTGATGAGCAGTGGGTGAGCTGGCAGGAAATTTTGCGGAAGCCTCTATCGGACGAGCAACGACGGATCGCATCGCTTCACCTGGCGCGCCGGCCTGCATTCGAGCTGTTCATGTTTGTGGTTTGCCGGCTGGTTCGAATTGCAGCGAAGTTTCTCCTGAAATTCCAGGTCACGGGAACCGAAAAGATCCCGCGCGAGTACCCATTCATTCTCTGTGCGAATCACGCCAGTTATCTTGACGCTCTGCTGATCGCCGCCGCCCTTCCACTCCCAGCCTTCCGGAGGATGTTCTTTATTGGGGGTAAGAAGTATTTTCGCAACCCTCTCCAGCGTTGGTTCGGCCGGCGGTTGCACGCTCTGCCAATCGACGCCGGCAGCCACGCGGCCGCCACAATGCGCCTTGCCGCCGAGGGACTGAAAGAGGGGTATGTCCTGTGCGTATTTCCGGAGGGACACCGCTCTATCGATGGCACGCTGCTTCCATTTCAAAAAGGTCCATCCATTCTGGCAATCGAAGCGGGCGTCCCAATTGTCCCGGCAGGCATTGTCGGTACGCAGACAGTGTGGGGTAGAGGATCTCGCCGCGTTCGTCTGAGTCCAGTCCAGCTGCGCTTCGGAGCGTCCATCCACTGGAGCAGCCGGGAAACTGAGGTAACGAACTACGAGGGACTTACCGCCCATCTTCAGGCGGTCATCGCAGAATTGATTCGGGCGCCAGGCGCCGGTTAGCCAAAACTTAAGAGATGTTTTCAAGAGAGGATATCTGGGCGTGAGACCATTTCAACTTCGGCCAACAACTTTGCTTCTAAACGGTCGTTAGCTAAACAGCGTTTTTATTTAAGATCTGAGCCTTTTGCGCGATCGAGTCGTTGGGACTAACGCGAAAGCATTGTTATTGCATTTTCAGTTTTCAAAGGCCGAAAAATACATTTAACTGAAGTGCAACTTATGTTGCCTTTCGAGGATTCTAGTGAGCCTCTTTATGAGGTCCGGCTGCCGGACGGTAGCTCGCGCCTCTATGTGTGGGGTTATGAGCTGGTGGATGAGCTCTGCGACGAGTCCCGCTTCGAGAAGATACTGGTGGGGTCTCTGGCAGCCGTAGTTGAAACTTCGGTTGGCTCCAGCATGATTACCTCCGAGACTTCGGACCCGAACTGGCGCAAGGCTCACAATGTGTTAATGCCTGCGTTCAGTAATGACGCTATGCGCGGTTATTACCCGCGAATGCTCGATCTCGCCGTCCAGCTCGTGCAAAAATGGGAGCGGCTAAACCCCGATGACATTGTGGATGTCCCTGCCGACATGACGCGGGTAACTCTGGACACGATTGCACTCTGCGGCTTCAACTACCGGTTCAACTCCCTATACCGAGAGACGCCCCACCCCTTTGTCGTTGCCATGGTAGGCGGCATGGTGGACGCGGTGGCTCGAGCAAGCGCACCCGGGAGTAAGCCGCACCCCGAGCAGCCTCGACAGATCCCGCCCAGCGAGCAGTTCATCGTCGAGACGGTGCACCAGATCATCGAGGCCCGCCGGACCTCCGGTACCGTAGGTACCGTCAACGATCTGCTCGACCGGATGCTGACCGGCGTCGACCGCCAGTCAGGCGAGAAGCTCGATGAGGTCAACATCACCGCCCAGTGTATCTCCTTCCTGGTTGCGGGACACGAGACAACCAGCGGCCTTATGTCGTTCGCACTCTGTGCTCTGATTAAGCATCCCAACGTGCTTGCGCGGGCCTACGACGAAGTGGACCGCGTACTCGGCACGGACCTGAGCGTGCTGCCGACTTACGCCCAAGTTAACCAGCTGCCCTATCTCAGCCAGGTTCTTGAAGAGTCGCTGCGGCTGTGGCCGCCAGCGCCTGCGTTTGCGCGCCGCCCGTATGAGGACACCGTCATCGGCGGTAAGTACCCGATCGGGAGAGCGACCGGCGCGACGGTCCTTCTCGCGAAGCTGCACCGGGACAAACAGGTATGGGGCGAGAACCCCGAAGCGTTCGACCCGGACCGTTTCAGTCCCGAGAACCGAGCCAAAATTCCACTCAACGCCTATAAGCCGTTTGGGACCGGGCTCCGCAGCTGCATTGGCCGGCAGTTCGCCTTTCAGGAGGCGACTCTCGTGCTGAGTATGCTCCTCCAGCGGTTCGAGTTCGTCGACTTCTCCAACTACCAGCTCGAAATCTTCGAGACGATGTCTATCAAGCCCGCCAATTTCCACATCAAGCTTAAACTCCGCGGTGGACGCACCGCAGCCGCAACGTTCACGCCCGCACGCCCGGCTGATGTCAGTACTCAGCAGGCCACGAC
>CAZMNG010000477.1:0-4321 GCA_964567505.1 uncultured Chthoniobacterales bacterium | reverse complement strand
CGGGATATTGATGACCTCGCTGTTGCCCGGGTTCAAGATTCCTGCCCAGCTGCTATACGAACGCTGAAGGCGAGCGGGAGGCAGTCAAAAACAGTAGCGTAGGCATCCCGACTTCGCCATTCAAATCAAGAATTGCAAATCAATGGATAAACTTGCGTTGTTTTAAGCGCCGAAGGCGCGCCCGGAAAGGAGCCTGGGCTGCAGCGCAGCGGAGGCCAGGTTATTAGCCGTCCGCGTTCCAGAGAATCACGTCCTTGAACTTCGTAAAATCCTTGTCAAAAGAGGCTATAGTGACGCCGGCCGCGACCGCCTGAGCGGCCAGATAACAGTCATAAAAATCACAATTTGTGGCTTTGAAGCGGGCCAGGGCGTCAAGGATAGGGTCCAGATCGGGGCACTGAACCCCGGCCTGTACAAGCAGTTTCGCAAGGCGCTCCGCAATCGGCTTCCGCCCAAGTTTGTAATAGGACGTCAGCACCCAGACGGCTTCGGCGACGCCCAGGTTGGTGAGAATAAGAAGGCATTCCCGGTCTGCGGCCCGCTGAAACAGGCGGGCCGCTTTCGGTGAAAGCTCATCGTGATCGCCCAGGAGGAATCGCAGCAGGATATTCGTGTCGAGCAGATATTTTTTCATTGATACCTGCCACGGCGGGCGTTGCGGGCTTTCTCGCGTTCCTCTGACTTCGAGGCTGCGGGAACATCACTCTTCAGGGAGCCTGCCAGGTCCATGATATTTTCGGTCTCCGGCCGGACCACAACGCCCTCGTCGCGGATTTCGTACGTAATGCGCTGATGGGGTTTCAGGCACAGGGCCTTCCGCACCGCGGCGGGAATGGTGGTCTGCCCGCGTTCGGTGACCGTTGATTTCAGGATGTGATTACCTTTCATGGTGCCTTGTTGCTATAAATGCATTGTACCATGAGATACAATGCAAAGTCAAAGAGTTGTTGCGAAACTTCTGGCGACTCTCCCACCGAGTGGATTCTTGCCGACCAAGTGCTTATCGAGTTCTACTGTGCGCTTCGAAGCCCGGCGGTGTTTCAGAGACCCGCAACTGCGCCTGACGCTCGGGGAATGGTAAATTTCTACCGGGAGGAAGCCGGTTGTCAGCGTTGCTGTTTCGCACTTGAGATGTGGCGCCGACTCGAACCGCACCTCAAATCGAGCCGATTTGAAGCGAAACGGACTTTCGATGCTGTCCTGGCCATCACCCTGATCGGCAACGCAGTTCAAGTGTTTTATACGCGCAATACTAAAGACTTCAAAGGATTTGGTTTTCGCTCCGTTATTAACCCGATAGACAGTGACGGAGTGATGGAGACGGAGTGAACGCACTCCCGTCCGACCGCATACAGAGCGATTCCGTAGATGGCCGCATCGGCGAGTCGGCATCCGGAAAGATGTTCAACTTGCCTCGGTGGCGCTCAACGATTTCCGCAGCGTGCTCCAGATCCTGTTCAAAGTGCAGCCGGATGAGATCTACAATCTGGCCGGCCAGTCTTCGGTCTCCTTATCGTTCGAGCAGCCGGCGGAAACCCAGGAAAGCATCTACCTCGGGACCCTCAACCTGTTGGAGGCAAAACCAAAGCTTCAGCAACAAATTTTCACTTTGTTGAAAGTTGAGATACGACCCGAGCTAAACACTAGCGGTCATCCGACGTGGAACATGAGAGTCGTCAATTTTCAAGCGTTTCCCAGGATTTGGAAAAGGGGTTGATGACCATCAGGTCGTTTAGATACATACCCGCTTGGAGATCTTCGGTAAGAAGATAGCGGCATTCGCTCAATTGCGCGGCGGCAACGATCATGCTGTCCCACCAGGAAAGCTGACACCTGCTCTCAATGTTCCATGCAATCTCGAAGAACTTCGGATCTTCCGGCCTCGGATGCCACTCCAAGAACAGGCGGACCAAGTCCCGGGAGCGAGCTACAGGAAGCGGATTTGAGACGTTGCGCGTAAGATTCACGTAGGCTTCCCGGAGAACCTGGAAACTGATCCTGCCAGTTCGAGTTCGCCAGAGATGTTCGAGCCAACCCTGAGCCTGGGCCTGCTTTAACGGGTCAGTGGCATCCTGGGAGTAGATCAGGATGTTGCTATCCACGAAGACGGCGCTCATCCCGGTAAATCTCGTTCCTGGAAAGAAGTTTGTCTTTGGCCGATCTCCGCAGTTTTTCTGGCTTGAACGCCAGGAATTGATTCATCGCTTTCTCGTAGGCGTCCTCCTGGCGCATTTTCTCGGCAAGCATTTCACCGAGCATCCGTGAAACACTCGTCCGACGTTTGGCCGCCTCGACCCTGGCCCAATCAGCAACTTTTTCGTCCAGAACAATGGTAACGTTTTTCACTGTACACGAAGTTAGTGGAACACGGTTTTGGTGTCAATCCGGGAGAGGATTTAATATCGATTGAGTCTCGCACGGGAGGCCACGGAGGCACTGAGGATTTTTAGCGGTTAATCAGTTCTCCTTTGGTCACACAGCTTCAGTTTCGAGCTGAACGGTATCTTATCTTGAGGCCTGACCCCGCGCGACGCGTTCCGTCGCGCCCGCGAAGGCAAGGGAAATTATTACCAGGGCCACAACCTCAATCGGTTGTACCGCACCTGGAAAGTCAAACCAAGGAAGACCGTGAAACGGCTTCCATAGCAAACTCAAGTCACAAATAAACGGCTAACCCCGGCGGTTTTCCCACAAGCTGCCTCATGAATTGGCGCTGGCATAATTAGTCCGTTCCGGAAAATAGATGGTGTTTTTATCCGGTTTGAAGTAAACTCGAAACCACCCCGGTTTTGCGGCGTCTTTTGTCGGAAGGGCGGGTCTTAAGTCTTGGCCTGACTATTTCGGTCGATGTTTGAAAAGCCGGTTAACTCTAAAAAGATCAACCCTGCGAACAACGGGGCGATGCAACGTGGTGACGCGTACGCACGGGACACAACAGCCCCACTGAAACTTCCGGGTCCGTCGCAGCGCTCGTCGCTTGGCAAGCGAGCATGCATATTGGTGCTTGGCGTTCATCGAAGCGGAACTTCGTCATTGGCGCATCTTGTTAATCTGCTTGGTGCCAAGCTGCCCGAGAAGGTGTTGGGGCCTGGCCACGGTAATCCGTTGGGTCACTGGGAGCCGGTCGGGCTAATGGAGATTAATGAAGAGATTCTCGCCGTGGTCGACCGGAGTTGGAACGATCCGCGTTCCATCCCGCGCAGCTGGTTTCGTTCGCGGGAAGCGTACGCCTTTCACGAGCGAATCGCAGCGGAAATTACTTCCAGCTACGGGGACGCACCGCTGATCCTGATCAAGGAGCCGCGAATTTGCCGGCTTGCACCGCTCTACCTCGATGTACTGGATGCTCTTAGGATCGAGCCGCTCGTTATTCTTCCTGTTCGTCATCCTGGGGAGGTCATCCGCTCGATCGAAGAGCGTGATCAGATGGATCCACGCATCGCAGAGCTATTATGGCTGCGTTCCCTCCTTGAAGTCGAAGAAGCGACCCGGGTCTGCGTACGAGTGTGGACCAGCCTCGAAGGCCTGCTTGAAGATTGGCAGAGGACGGTGCAATCGATTACCGATGGATTAGGAATTACCTGGCCGAATGAACCTGCCGAGGTTTCCGACGAGGTCGCGGAAGTTGTGAAGCCGCGCCATTGTCATCATCGCATCTCAGACGACCCAACTCTTTTAGCGTTGAGTTCGCTGACAATCCGCGCGTGGGAAGCCGCCCAGCGCGGCTTAGACGGAGACGAAGATCGCGCGCGAGCGTTGTTTAACGAGGTCCGCAAACCTATTTGGGACATCGATCGCTTGAGTATTCCGCACGAGGAATGCATTGAAAAACGCTTTGCTGAGGTAGGTCAGCAGCTCCAAGCGCGTGATGCAAGAGTTGAGCAACTGCAACTGGATCTGAGCAGGCTGCAGTCGCTGCTAAATGAACGAGATAGCGACGGAGTTCAACTCCGGAAACAGATTGATTCACTCCAGCGAAGCGCCTGTTGGCGGCTTACCTGGCCAATTCGCTGGCTGCATGAAAAAGCCAGACGAGCAAAGAGCGTCTTTACTAAAGTGCATCTTGATTAGGCATTCGAAATCCCCGCGACAGCAACGCATTGTCGGACGGTTGATCTCCACATTTCCGCTATGAAGTCGCGCCGAGACCAGGACATCGAAGCTCTATTATGCTAGCGCTTGCTTGATGCTCCCGATTACTCCAACAGCCGAGCCGAGGAGTGGATCGATCCATCAATCAAACTGGCCTATCTCTTCGATACGTGAGGCGGTTCAGCCTGGAAGGCGATTTTTTGCTTTATTAGGAATTGTCTCAATTGTG
>CAZMNG010000476.1:0-4323 GCA_964567505.1 uncultured Chthoniobacterales bacterium | reverse complement strand
GCTCCAGACCGGCGCTCAGCAGCGTCTCGTCGTCCGCCACGTCACCGAACACCGGCTGTTCGGGAAATTCTCAATCATCGAAATCGGCGAGAAGTGGCTTTTCGCAGAGGTCGAGGGGGAAAGATTGGACCCGACCCGCCACAAAATCTTCACCGAAATCAAAGCCGTCACGTTTCACGATCTGCGCGTGGAACGCGATGATCGGGGGTGGAAGACGCAAATTATTTTCGACCTTTGAAGGTGGCATGAAGTACGACATCCGAAAATTGACAGATTACTTGTGGGAGTTGCCGCAGACCGGAGGCATGCGCGTGCCCGCGCGAATTTACGCGTCCGAAAAGATGCTGCCACAGATACTCGGTGACAACGCGCCGCAACAAGCGGCAAACGTGGCGCACCTTCCGGGGATTGTGAAGGCGTCGCTTGCGATGCCTGACATCCACTGGGGATACGGGTTCCCGATCGGCGGCGTTGCGGCGTTCGACGTCGATCAAGGGGTCGTCTCGCCCGGCGGTGTCGGTTACGACATCAACTGCGGCGTACGGCTTATGGCGTCAAAGCTCACGCGCGAACAGATCACGCCTCGCATGCGTGAACTAGTGAATCAGCTGTTCCGCGACGTGCCGACAGGTGTCGGTGCAGCCGGAGCGCTTAGCGTGCCGGTGCAAGAGTTACGGCGTGTCGCCGAGCAGGGCGCGCGGTGGGCGGTCGGGCGCGGTTTTGGGAGCGAGAGCGACCTCGACCACATCGAGGAAAGCGGGTGCATTGCGGGTGCCGATCCTGCGCAAGTTTCGGAACGAGCATGGGAGCGCGGACGAGAGCAACTTGGCACGCTTGGCTCGGGCAATCATTTTCTCGAAGTCGGCTATGTGGCCGAGATTTATGACGAGGAAGCAGCACGCGTGCTTGGCCTTTTCTCCAATCAAGTCACCGTGATCATCCACTGCGGCTCCCGCGGTTTTGGCTATCAGATCTGCAGTGACTGTCTCGATGTGATGGATCGTGCTGTTAAGAAATACGGTATCCAACTCCCAGACAGACAATTGGCCTGCGCGCCGGTGAATTCACCAGAGGGCCAGAACTATTTCGGCGCCATGCGCTGCGCGATTAATTACGCCTTCGCAAATCGCGAGGTGATTACGCACCATACGCGGAAAGCGTTCGAGAAAGCGCTCGGGATGGACAATCAGTTGCGGACGGTTTACGAAGTTGCACACAATATCGCCAAGTTCGAAATGCATACGGTGGATGGACGCGCGATGCATTTGTGCGTGCACCGCAAAGGCGCTACTCGCGCATTTGGTCCAGGCTGCAAGGAAATTCCAGGCGAATATCGGGCGATTGGGCAGCCGGTACTCATACCCGGCGACATGGGTCGTTACTCCTACGTGCATACCGGAACGGAAAAAGCGATGCGGGAGACGTTCGGCAGCACCTGCCATGGTGCTGGGCGCGCGATGAGCCGGGTGAAGGCAAAGAAGGCCGCGGCGGGCCGTAACATCATTCGCGAGTTGGAATCAAGAGGCATTATCGTTCGGGGACAAAGCCGCCGTACCGTTGACGAGGAAATCCCCGAAGCCTACAAGGACGTCTGCAACGTTGTCGACACCTGCGCGCTGGCTGGGATCTCACGAAAGGTGCGCAGCTCAAACCACTCGGATGCATTAAGGGCTAGTAACCAGCGGATTTTTGGTTAGGAAGCGCTCCCGAGATCGCAAAGCTTATCTCGCGGCTAGCAGTGGGTTTTTCTAAAGCCAAGTGCTAGGGGCACGCCAAGTGTGTCATGGAAATCTACTGCCCTTTAAACAGTCTGTTTTAGATCGGAGGTCCCATGAGCGATTGGCCTGTCGGCCTATCGACGGTTGTTTTTACCAGGATAGTATCTTTGATTGTCTGGAAACGATCAGTAGGGGAGGTTTCAACATCGTTGAGGTTTGTTCCTTCCCCGCGCACCTTAACTACCATGACATCGATACGGTGGCTCGTGCCTCTCGCCGGGTTGAGGAGCTCGGTATGGAAGCTTATTCGTTTCATGCGCCATTTTCTGATTCCATTGATATAAGTTCCAGCGATGCGAGTCTCCGCGAACAAGCGCTGGTCGAAATTCTCCAAGCGGCCGAGGCGGCCGCGATGTTCCAGGTCAGATATTTCGTGATTCACCCGGGTCCTGAGCAACTGGCGTACCCCGCATACCGTAATTATAAAGATCGCCTTCTTCGCCAGGATTGAAGTAAACATTGCCCGTGGGGAGAAGCTCATGAACGTCGCCGATTACCTCGTCTCATTTCTCTACGCTATCGGAGTCAGGCACGTCTTCGGGTACCCCGGATCGCCCTTGGTCCCGCTGTTGTCCGCCTTGGAGCGTCAAACGGACGTACAGTGGGTACTCATGCGGCACGAAAACGCAGCGGCCCTTGCCGCGTCCGCTCAAGCGAAACTCACCGGTCGGCTGAGCGTCTGCGTAGCCACCTCCGGCCCCGGCGCGCTCAATTTCGTCTGCGGACTGGTCGATGCCCATCTTGATCGCGTCCCGATGCTTGCCCTGACCGGGTTGGTGTCGACGGCGAGCCAAGGGCACTGGGAATTCCAAGACATCGATCAAACCAGCCTGTTCGGTTCGATCTTGTCGCGCAGCGCCTCGTGCGTGCATCCCACGCAGGTGGCCGCCCTGCTGCGCAATTATGTCGGCCACGCCCAGCAACACCACGAAACGGTGCAGCTAGCGCTCCCCACGGACATCCTAGCCGCGGAGATCGACCCGGCCGACGGTGCCTTCCATATCGATCGCAAGATGCTCCCGACACCATTGCGTCTGATGCCACCGCCGGAGGAGGCGCTCGACATCGTCGCCACAGAGTTGGACCGGTTTGAGCAGATCGTCATCGTGCTGGGTCGTCGCGCCATCGGCAGCGGATGCGCGATCGAAGGATTAGCAGAGAAATTGGGCGCGCCGATCATCACGTCGTTAGATGGGAAAGGGATCGTGGACGAGTCTCATCCGAACGCCCTCGGTGTGCTCGGCATCTTCGGCTTCCCGGCCGTCGAAACGACCAAGCGGATCCTCCGCCGCGCGGATGCCATCCTGGCTTTCGGGGTGGACACACTCAAGACGTTCCTGACCGACGACCGGGACGTCCAGCGCCGGGCTCTGATCCAGTGCGAGGCAGAGTTTTCCTCGCTCACCCACGAGTATGCGCGCACCCGGACGCTGATGGGGCCGCTCGATGCGATCGCGAGTGGGCTGCGCGATCGCGTGCGGGGACGGGCCGACACCGCGGCCATAGCGGCGCTGGAGCAGGAACGCATGGCGTCAATGCGGTCGATCCTGGCCGCCGTCGATGCGTACCGGGGCAGCACTGTGGCTCACCCCCTCACGTTCCTGCTGCACCTGAATCGCCATCTGGATGACCGCTGCACGATCGTGCTAGACACGGGGGCGCACACCCTGTGGGCCGCCCAGTTCCTCCAGCTGACGCAGCGGCAGCGCGTGCTGGTCAGCAGCCGGCTGGGGACGATGGGGTTCAGCCTCCCGGCCGCGATCGCCGCGCAGCTGACGCATCCCCACCATAGGGTCATCGCCATCTGCGGAGATGGAGGCTTGCAGATGGTCGCCGGCGAACTGGCGACCGCCGTGCAGCATCGGCTGCCCATCATCCTCGTCGTCTTCAACAACGGCCTGCTGCACAATGTGTCCGCGCAACAAACGACACCCTATGGCACCGTGCTGCGGAATCCCGACTTTGTGGCGCTCGCCCGCGCGTTCGGAGCCGATGGGGCGGTCGTGGACGGAACAACAGATGTCGACGCGGTGATGCGGCAGGCCTGTGACGAGCGTGTGGCGCCCTTTCTGATCGATCTCCACTGCGATCCGCGCATCATGGCGCCGCTGAGCAAGTGGGAGAAAACCTTCGCTCCCCTGAGCCTCGCTTGAGAGCTGCGGCTCGCTCATCCTCTTCTCGTTCCAGCGCCAGACGCGCCAACTCGAGCGCGCCCATCACACCGGCCTCCGCGATCGCGCTCTGCTTGGGGTCCTTGCTTATACTTTCGCCCGGATTGGCGCCGTCGTGAACCTGAAGGTCGAAGACTATTAGTGTCGATTTCAGTTAAATCGTAGACTGGGTCATTTCCAGGTATATTTTTTTCAATTAAATCGAGACTAGAATGAATTTTTTCAGTTAATTCGTAGACTATTCGTAACGTACTCGTGACGGCCAGAGGTGGCGGAACAGGGCAAGAATTCGGTAGGAGTCGCTCATCAATATTGCGGGGCTGTCGGTAAGCAGGCCAATTGTCAGGTAAGCGTTGAACTGGTAGTCAGTGACG
>CAZMNG010000475.1:0-4327 GCA_964567505.1 uncultured Chthoniobacterales bacterium | reverse complement strand
GAGCAAGCTTTGGATAAATGCAGGAACTCCCAAGAAACAGCAGTTTCTTCACTCCAGATTCATAACTCGCGGATATTAAATTGTTCTGAATCTGGAGATTCTCGAGCAAAAACTCCACGGGATAATCACTATTGGCTTTGATGCCTCCTACTTTTGCGGCTGCGACGATCACTGCCTGGGGTCTGGTCGCAAAGAAGAATTTCCGGACATTCTTTCGGTTTCGGAGGTCTAATTGTTGGCGTGTTCTAACGAGGATTTTTTGGTAACCATTCTTTTCCAGGTTGCGGAGAACAGCGCTCCCAACGAGCCCTCGGTGACCGGCGACGTAGATCGATTCAAAAGACATTGACACTTTCGTAAAGGGTATTCTCAGCAACGCAAAGTCCGGATGAAGCAGCAAACGATGCAAACCGGATAAGGCAGAGAATCGACGGCGATTCCAGGTTATTGAAGAAAATCATGCGGATCTGCTGGGAACTATGCGGCGCGGGGGACCTGCAGCGTTTTTTGCGCCTTTGCCGCGCGAACAGCATGCAGGAGTGCCAGGCATCCAATGACGTTAAGCGAGACTCGGAGACGTTGCGCTGATTTGGACATATATCTGAATACGGTCAAATCGATTTCCGATTTAGCACCTCAGATCAATTTTCCGTAGGTTGCGTCCTTGAGTCAAAGAAGTCGCTTACGTGGTGAGCTTTGGGCGATTACCGCACGAGCCTGAAAACAAATTTCGATTTAATATTTAATCTTCTTGTAACGACTCCGAATAGATTTGGTACCAAGACCATAAATATGATCTGTCCCAACATCACGGCCCTGAGCAACGTAGAACCAGATGTCTGTGTCATCGGCGCGGGGCCTGTCGGGATATCGTTGGCACTCGAATTGTCAAGGCGCGGAAAAACCGTTTTGTTGCTCGAATCTGGCGGCGCGGCGGTACGCCAGGATCTGCAACTGCTTTCGGACGCCGGCATTGTGGACCTGAGGCAACATCTGCCTATGGATCTCGCGGTGCAGCGACGATTGGGCGGTGCATCCAACCTCTGGGGCGGCCGCTGCGTGCCCATGGATGCCTTGGACTTCGAGCCCCGTACGATCCTGAACCAATCCACCTGGCCGATTACGGCCACCGACCTCGAGCCGTTTCTGCCGCTGGCCTGCGACTACCTTGGCTGCGGTGAACCGGTATTTGAGAGTTCGATCCCCACCCTCAACAACTCTCGTAGCGATTTTCGTTTCGACCGCATTGAACGTTGGAGTTGTCGACCGAATCTCCGGACAGCTTATCTGAAAGAGTTACAACAAAGTCGGGGCCTGACTTTATGCCTGCTCGCTACGGCCGTAGGCTTCAAGTTCGACCGTGATGGTTCGGCGCGTCTCGTTCAGCTCCGCGGTCCTGGGAATGTTTACGCAGAGGTTAGAGCGCGGCAATTCGTGTTGGCTGCCGGAGGCCTCGAGAGCACCAGGCTACTGCTCGCGGCCCAGAAAGAGGCACCGAATCGCTTCGGCGGCCAAGATGGACCGCTGGGCCGCTACTATATGGGGCACCTGGACGGCTCAGTCGCGAATATTGTCATTCATTCTCCCGTGCTTGATCAGGGTTTGGATTATTACAATGACGAGAGTGGTGTTTGTGTTCGTCGACGCTTCTGGCCAACGCCGGAGCTCCAGCGGCGTCTCGGCCTGACCAATGTGACTCTCCGGCCCGAATTCCCTCCGATGCACGATCCCAGCCATGGCAACGGCGTGTTATCGCTTGCCTATCTCGGACTATCAATACCCCAGTTAGGCCGTCTCGTGGTTGCGGAGACGATTCGCCAGAGACACCTGGGCAACAGGGTTGTTCAACGCGCGCCCCATTGGCAGAATATTGCACGCGACTTTCCTCATGTGGCAAGCTTCTTTCCCCGTTACATTTACCGGCGGTACATCGCGCACAGTCGCGCTCACGGCTTCTTTGAGCGGTGCCCCGGGCGCCGATATTCTCTTCAATATCATGCGGAGCACTTACCGCACAGAGATTCGCGAGTAACTCTGTCCGACGAGCGGGATGCGTTTGGCCTGCCCCGACTCTTGATTGACTTCCGCTTTACCTCGGCCGATGCAGAGCCGCTGATCCGTACCCACGAAAGTTTCGCGGACTGGCTTGCCGCGACCGGACTCGGGACGTTGTATTGGTCGGTACCGCCTGCAGAGCGAGTTGGCCACATCCTGAATCAGTCAAAAGATGGCCGACATCAAATCGGCACGACTCGCATGGCACAAACCCAGAAAACCGGCGTGGTCGACAAGGATTGTTGCGTCTTCGGCGCTCACAATCTATTCGTAGCAGGCACTTCAATATTTTGCAGCTCTAGCCAAGCTAATCCGACTTTGACTGCGGTTGCGCTGGCGATGCGCCTGGCACACAAACTGACAGCGCAAGATACTGTGCACGAGGTTAAGGCCGATGCAGCAAATTGGGGATCTCAGGTGAGCGCCTGACACGATGATAATCCTGATGTTCAAAATAAGAGACAATGTTCCGGGCAATCAGGCTGATGCGCTGACCGGGGTCAGGCACCCCAATCTCAAAGGCGAGAACTACGGTTCTAAAATACTCAATCGTCCGAGTGATTCCCTTATCGAAGGGTACCTTCGGCTCCCAGCCAAGGAGCGTCCGCGCCCGGGTAATGTCGGGCCGGCGTACCTTGGGATCATCGACCGGAAGCGGGCGGTATTCGATCCCTGAGGTACATCCAACGATCTCAATAATCCTTTCGGCGAATTCCTGGATCGTCATTTCGACCGGATTGCCGATGTTAATTGGGCCGTGCTCCGTGCTCATCGCCAGGCGGAAGAAACCGTCGATCAGGTCGGAGACATAACAGAAGGAGCGTGTCTGGCTCCCGTCGCCGAAGATGGTAAGGGACTCGTTGCGGAGTGCCTGGGAAATGAAGGCCGGGACAACCCGACCGTCCTGCAGGCGCATGCGCGGCCCGTACGTGTTAAAGATGCGGACGATCTTTGTGTCGATGCCGTGGTAGCGATCTTCATCAGGAAGTTCAGCAGGGTTGAAGGGTTAGCGACCGATTCCGCAATAGTCGAAGCCCATTTCGACGAGCATTTCGCGATCGAGATGGTTGCGGCCGTCGAAAATGATCGGCGAGTGCATGAGCTCCTTGACGAGGGTAAAGTCGGCGTCGCGGAACTCGGGCCACTCCGTCGCGAGAACGAGGGCGTCGGCGTTGCGAATCGCTTTGAGCGGATCGGTGAAAGAAACCGTTTTCGGACCGAGATCGGTCCGGGTGAAATTTGCAAGCCCCTTGGGGTCGCAGACGGAGACGAACGCGCCTTCGGCGACGAGATCGCGGACTACCTCAACGGCAACGGAGGAACGGATATCGTCCGTATTCGGCTTAAAGGTGAGGCCCCACACGGTTATCTTCTTCTCCCTCAGGATCCAGAGCTTATCCTTGATTTTCTTTAGGAATCGGGCACGCTGGTTCTGGTTGATTCGTTCGACCTCTTTAAGGAGGGTAAAGGGAAGACCGAGCGCTTCGCTCGTTGCGATAAAGGCGGCTACGTCTTTCGGGAAGCAGGAACCTCCGTAACCGAGTCCGGTATTAAGGAACTGCCGCCCGATCCTTTTATCCGCGCCGATTCCTTCGGCAACCTTTTCTACATCGGCGCCGCTCGCCTCACAGATGGCAGAGAGGGCATTAATGTAAGAGATTTTCAGAGCCAGGAAAGAGTTCGCCGCGTGCTTAATGAGCTCGGCGCTATTGACATCGGTGACCATGATCGGAGCGAGGAAGGGCTCGTAAACCTTTTTCATGAGTGCGAGGGCCCGGTCACTATTCGACCCGATCACGATTCGATCCGGCTTCAACAGGTCATCGATCGCGTTTCCCTCTCGCAAAAATTCCGGATTACTGACTACGTCGAAGCTGGCGTTGACCTTGTTGTAGCGGCGGATAGTTTCGGCTACCCTCTCTCCAGTCTTAACCGGGACGGTGCTCTTATCGACGATAACGCGGTATTGGTCGCCGGGGATGACTTCAGCGATCTCGCGGGCGACCTGTTCAATGAAGTCGAGCTTAACGGAGCCGTCCTTCTCTGGCGGCGTCGGCACGGCAATAAAAATAACCTCCGAGTTCTCGACGCCGTCGCGGATGCTCGTCGTAAAGCGAAGTCGGTGGGCGGCGACATTGTGCCGGATGAGGTTTTCGAGGCCGGGCTCGTAAATTGGGATTTGGCCCCTCTGGAGCGTGGCGACCTTCAGTTCGTCATTATCAACACAGATGGCGTGATGACCGACTTCCGCGAAGCAAGCCCCCGTTACCAG
>CAZMNG010000474.1:0-4327 GCA_964567505.1 uncultured Chthoniobacterales bacterium | reverse complement strand
AGGCGCGGCGCTCTCGGCTTATCGCGTGATCAACCAGCTTGGGGAACGGCTGCGGAGTTAGCGGGGTCAGCGGAGCTGGGGACACAGCAGGCGATGGGCGGTGGACAGACGTGTCGCGCGGTGCTGATTGGGAGGGTGAATTTGGTCACTTTTCCCTTGAAAACGGCTCAAAAAGCTGCGAAATCTGACACAACCTTGAGGATGTTTTTATTGATTACAAATGACTTAAGTTACTCTTGCACCAGTTGCAGTGCACCTTTTTTTATTTTTCCATTTTCCACCCTTCCAAAGAGGTTTTCGTGAGCGGCCACTGCGCCTGGAATGCTGTTTTTAGGCTTTCGGATCCACTCCGCTTTGCGCCAGACGGTGAGGCGAGACGGGTTGGCATGGAGCCAGCGGCGGGATGGCGATCGTGTTTCATCATGGTTCCAGTGTGCGCCTTTGGGGCGTAATTATCGGCAAACTTGGGGAAAAAGAGATCAGAGAACAGAGGTCAGAGAATGAGGGAGTTACGGGCGGCGGGCGGATTTATTTTGGGTGCGGGGGCTTGACAGGGGCAGCGGAGCTAGCGGAATCCCGCCGGACACTCCAGAATAACGCCGATGCCGGTGCCCCGGTTGACCTTCCCGGCAGGCCTGCTTATGATGCTCGCAAAGCCCCGGCCCCCGGAAAACACTCCGTCCCCCCAGAAAACTGAGCCACCATGCCCATCTGCGCGAAATGCGGCCAGCCCTTGAAAGACGGTGCGAGCTTTTGCAGCAACTGCGGAGCTGCCGTCGCGCGCTGTCCCCGATGCGGCCAGCTTCTCAAGGATGGCGCATCGTTTTGCAGTCAGTGCGGCGCTGCTGCCGCTGAAGTTCCAGGCGCGTCCGCTTCAGCCCAACCGCCGGAACCCAATGCCACCTGGGCGGCCGCGTCCCCGGTCATGGTCAGGCTCACGCTTTCCCGGCCTTTCTTCGCCAAAGCGGCGCCCTTCCTGGCGATCTCTTTCACCGAAACCATCCTCATCGACGGGGTTGAAATCCGGACCATCGAAATGGGCGAAACCCTCGATTTTCCGGTTCTGCCCGGTCAGCACGCCATCCAACTCGTTCACTCCAAGCGGTCGTTTGCCACTCTCGGCATGACCTTTTCGCATACGTCCGACCCCGTGGAGTTCGTCGCCCAACCAGGATCGCTGCCCGTCGTGGTCGGCCAATTCGATATGCTCCTGGAGAAATACGACCTTGCGCTGCAAGGCTACCTTCCGCTGGCCTGATTTGAACTGAAGGACCATTTTGGGGGAGGGGCTTGACAGGAGCGAAAGCGGAGCTCGCGGAGTTAGCGGCGCTAGCGGAGCTAAAGGAGGGCGGAGAGCGAGGGAGGGGCGTCGCGGGTACGGATATTGGGGCGGGGTGGGAACGCCCCGTCTGTCCCCGGGTTTGGGGTTTGAGTACCTGCGGTCGACTCACTGGCGACTCTCTGACGAGCGGGCTCCCCGCGGCCAGCCAAGATCAGATCGTTGCATCGATCGATATCATTTGATATCATTTGATACATCATGGAAGATCAAAAAACTGAGTGGCTTTCCCTCGAGGAAACCGCCGTCCACCTCGGCATTGGCAAAACTGCGCTTTACGTGCTCGCCCGCGAGGGTAGGATTCCGGCCAAGAGGGTCGGGAAGAAGTGGGCCTTCGAAATGAAATCCCTCGACACGTGGATGCGAGCAAATCAGCCGCTCGAATCATTCTTCCTGAATCTCGACTTCAACATCGAAAACAATGGCTCCCTGCGCGATCCACAGCGCGACGGCTACCTTCGGGTTGTTGAGTTTCTGAGAGCGGGCAAGAACAAGGCGATTCTCCAGATTCCAGTTGGATGCGGCAAAACGGGGCTTGCGGCCCTGCTCCCTCTTGGCCTTGCAAAAGGGCGCGCGATCGTCATTGCGCCGAACCTTACCATTAAGAAGGGGCTCTACGATGCGATGGACATCACCAACCGCCAAAAGTGCTTTTGGCGGAAAGCGGGAGTGCTAAGCCAGAGTCAGATGGCGGCAGGGCCTCTTGCGTGCACATTGGATAGCGGCAATCTTTCAGTCGCGACCAAGTCGCACATCGTGATAACAAACGTCCAGCAGCTCTCAACAAATGTCGACAAGTGGCTGGCCCAATTTCCGGACGATTTCTTCGACATGATCATCATTGACGAGGCGCACCATAGCGCCGCCGAAAGCTGGCAGAAGGTCATCGAACGATTTCCAAACGCCAAGATCATCCATATGACGGCGACGCCGTTTCGTAGTGACCGCCAAGAGATCGACGGGGAACTGGTCTTCAGGTATCCGTTCCGCAGTGCCACCCTAAAGGGGTACATCAAGAGGCTGAGGGCCAGCTATGTCGCCCCTTCCGAGATCGTCCTTGGCTTCGCGGACGAGCGCGGGCGCGCCTACAGCCTTGACGAGGTACTCAAGCTCAAGGAGGAGGAGTGGTTCAGTAGGGGCGTTGCTCTTGCCAGGCCCTGCAACCAACACATTGTCGATAGCAGTCTTGAAAAGCTGGAGGAACTTCGGCAGAGCGGGACGCAGCATCAGCTTATTGCGGTTGCGTGTTCGATCAACCATGCAAAGGAGATCCGGTCCCTTTATAACGAGCGCGGCTACAGCTCTGAAGTGATCCATAGCAAGCAGACCGCGGACGAGCAGGAGGCCATTCTCACTTCCCTTCGAAACGGCACGCTTGATTGCATTATCCAGGTTCAGATGCTTGGGGAAGGTTTCGACCACCCCAAACTAAGCGTTGCCGCAATCTTCCGCCCGTTCCGGTCGCTTGCCCCCTACATCCAGTTTGTGGGCCGCATCATGCGTGTCATCGTGCAGAACAATCCTGCGCATCCGGACAACGTTGGACACATCGTAACCCACCTCGGTATGAATCTTGACGAGCGATTGAAGGAGTTTAAGCAGTTCGAAAACGACGATCAAGCGTTCTGGGAAAAGGTCATCAGCGGCGCGGAGCCGGAGCTGCCTGCAGTTGTCCGCGATGGCTCCGCCCGACTTACCGCGGAAGAACGGGTTGTTGTTCATGGCGAGATCGTGGAGTCCCTCTGGGAGGAGGATTTTTCCACGGTCGAGGATCAGCAGATCGTTGAGGACCTGCGTGAGCGCCTGAAGCTCTATGGACTTGATTCTAGCCAAGCAGAAGAGGTGGTCAAGAGGGCACAAAAACCGCCAATGCGCAAGCGCGCGCCGTCGGAGCCTTTTCTCGTCCAGCCACAGCGTGAATTGGAGGAGGCCCGGAAACGCCTCTTCGAGCAAGGTCAGCGCTTGGCCAAGCTACTCCTGAACAATGCCGGCCTTACGATGAACGGCACCGAGCTTCCTTACATTTACAAATCGCTCAACGTTGCGGGAAAGAATAACTACATATCTGCGGTGATGATGATCAACGCCGAGATTAACAAGCGCCTCGGCAAGGAGAGGTCACAGGCGAGTACCGAAGAATTCAAGCGGATCGATCTCGATGACGTCCTGCAGATCGTCGTCCGGAGGGTCCTGAAAGCGAAAGGGGAATATGAGAGCCAAGCCTAGGGGCCCTGTTCCGTCGCTGATAGGCGGGGCAAATGGAAGGCCAAAGCGAGTGCCCGTAAAAAACAACGGTTACGACTGCTCGCGGTGCCACGCACCATTCATTGCTGGGCAAACATGCGTCGCGATTCCGCAGCTAGGCGCGGCATATTCGTCGCCAAGACGCGTATGTAACGACTGCTTTCAAGAGATCTTGCAGAAGACCTACGATGACTTGCAAGAAGTCAAGGCCATCTAACGGGCATTGAGGAGCTTGAGGGCTCGATTTTGTCAGCATAGCTTCCCATCCTGGGAAAGGTGTAGTGCTTGAAAGTAGTGCGCTGCACACTCAAAGGCGGTGAAGAGGTCGATCAAGCGCCCGCAGAACTCAGTGTAGGAAATGGTCCTGGAGATCGCCCCACTCCCCTTGGAGTCATAGAGGACGATTTCGTCCGCATTAGGGTCATAGTGCGCTGAGTGATGTCCGATGCCGTTTCGGAAATCGGTGTCGAGCACCGGAACGAAGACCTCGTCGAGCAACGGAAACTTTGAAAAATGGTCTCGTTTCGCAGCGTTCGGAAGCGCCGCGAACTCTTCCAGGGTCATTTGCCCTTTTTTCGTCGGCAGGACCAAACTCCCATTCTGCTCGATCAATTCATACGCCAGGGCGCCGCGGACGCCGGACTCCCCTTGCGCTAATCATACAAGCGTTACTAATATGAATGGCACCAATCGATAGCATAAGGAGATGCGTTTGTGGAACAAAAAGATGGACATATTGAGATT
>CAZMNG010000473.1:0-4331 GCA_964567505.1 uncultured Chthoniobacterales bacterium | reverse complement strand
CGGGTGAGTGGGCTAAGCGTGGCGTCCGCGTCAATAGCATTTCGCCCGGTTATATCGGCACTGAAATGACGAAACTCGGAACGGCCAATTCCGAGTGGTACGCGGACTGGCTGAAGTTTACCCCGATGGGGCGACTGGGCGAACCGCGCGAGGTCGCCACCGCAGTCGTTTACCTGGCGTCGGATGCGAGCAGCTATTTTACCGGCAGCAATCTCGTCGTGGACGGCGGGTATACCTGCTGGTGAAATTGCTCTTTGATCCTCCTCGTCGTCCTCGGAGTTCGATTGAAGAAAAGAAATGATGGGCGGCATCAGGCCTGCCACCCATCACGCTATACCGGAGTACCGTCTCAGAAATCGTATTTGTCGATGTTGTCCTTAGTAAAGACCGTCGGATCCCCTAGGAGGATCTGGCTGCCGTTGATGATTTTGAGCTTACCGAGTTTGCCGGCGTCCAGTTCCGTATCGCCGGGCTTCAGCTTTCCGTCGATGACGGCGCGCATGGCGTAAGCGGCAGCGTATCCGAGATCGACCGGATTCCAAAGAACATCGCTTTTAACGGCGCCGTTCTTGATGAATGGTTTCATCTGATTAGGAGTCGATTGGCCTACGACTGCGATTTTGCCGATCAGCCCCGCCTGCGTGATAGCGTCGGCGGCACCGGGGAAAGCCACACTGGAAAGACCGATGATCCCCTTAACGTTGGGATAAGCCTTAAGAATCTCACCCGTGACTTTGAAGGCCAGCTGCTGATCTTCCTCGGCAGGCAGGATCGTAACCAGATTCAGTTTCGGATAGGCCGAAGCGATATACTTCTTGATTTCGGCTATCCATGCGTTCTGGCCTGCGGCCGTCATGGAGCTCGTAACGATGGCGAAGTCGGCTTCTTTTCCGATTTCGGCGACCAAACAATCGATGTCGGCTTTCGCGACCCCTTCTGGCGTGCACATCTGAACAAACCATTCCCGAGCATCCGGCTGAGACTCTGCGTCATAGCCGATGACGTGGATGCCGGCTTTCAACGCTTTGCGGAGAACGGGTGAAATCGCGACAGGATCGTTCGCAGCGAAGAAGATACCATCCACTCCACGGGAAATTGCATTGTCAATGAACTCGATCTGCTTTTGGATATCTCCCACGGTCGGACCGTCGGTAGTTACTTCCGTCGGGAGACCGCTTTTAGTCAGGTCCGCGCACCCCTCCGCGATTCCTTTTGCGGTGGCGTTGAAATAACCGATACCGATCAGCTTTGGTATATCGGCGAGGACGACTTTTTTGCCCTTAAGATCTTTCGGGTTCGTTGGTTGCCCGCCATTGTATTCCATGTCGGCTCCGAGCGCTGTTGCAATCGAAGCGACGGCCAAAATGGCCGTAGTTTTTATAAGTGTACTTCGTC
The DNA here is from genome assembly GCA_964567505.1 of uncultured Chthoniobacterales bacterium. Taxonomy (GTDB): domain Bacteria; phylum Verrucomicrobiota; class Verrucomicrobiia; order Chthoniobacterales; family JAFAMB01; genus JAFAMB01. The sequence continues at coordinate 2,936 of CAZMNG010000473.1, read as the reverse complement.
TAATCGCGTTCATGTCTGGAGAGAATTTGGTGTTGATGCGTTACAGGTTTGCGTTTGGTGTTGATTTGGCGAACGCACGTTCAGACAGAAGGTGCTTCTCCAAAAATTGATTCAGAAGAATCGAAAGAATGAGGACTGTGCCGATCAAGATGACCGTTGATTCTCCGCGCAATCCGGCGAGCTGCAGGCCATTTTTAAGCAACTGGATTATCACTACGGCGATCGTCGTGCCGAGAATAGTTCCTCGGCCACCGAAGATGCTTGTCCCCCCAAACACCACGGCTGCGATGACGTCCAGCTCCAGACCCGTCGCGGCGTCTGCTCGAGTACTAGTGACTCGAGAAGTAAAAATGAAGCCGGCGAGGCCCGCCATGAATCCGCTGAAGGTATACATCAGCAACTTGATCCGACCCACGCGGAGGCCCGTGAATCGCGCGGCAGTCTCGTTATTTCCAATCGCGTATACGGAACGACCGAGGGGAGTTCCCGCCAGTGCCAGCGCGCTGACGATCAGCACCCCAATCAATATGTAGAGCTGCACCGGCACTCCCGCGATATCGCCGCTTCCCCAGAATGCGAATGAGTCTGGAAACCCGTTCACCGACCGGGATTCGCTTATTCCGAAGGAGAGCCCACGGTAAATCGCCAGCGTCGCGAGAGTCACAATCAAAGGCGGGACGCCCAGGTACACAATTACCAGCCCGTTGAGAAGGCCCGCCAACGCACCACCGCAGAGCGCAACACAGACCGCTAACCAGAGCGGAAACCCGAAGCTTTGCCAGGAAAAGCCCAGCAGTACGGCGCTAAGAGCCATCATGGAACCGACCGAAAGATCGATGCCTCCGAGGATGATGATGAACGTCATCGGCACGGTAAGCAGGGCCACTTCGCTCAGAAAACGAGTTTGGTTGAGCAGATTTCCCGGAGTCAGAAATCGGTCAGATGTAAACGATAACGCCACAACGACGATGATCAGGATCCCGATTAACACGACTTCCTGGACAGCGAGCCATCGCAGGTTCATGAATTTCGGCGAAGCTGCCTCTCCTCCACCTCCTCCAGCTGCCGAAATTGCCGCGGCGCCTGACGTTTGCCTGCGGCGAAATACGTCGAGCAGAATTGTCAAAAGAATAAGGCTGCCTTGAACCGTTTGAAACCATTCCGCGCGGATATGCAGGAAGACCAATGCCGTGCCGATCGTTTGCAGAAGGATCGTGCCGAGCAGTGCGCCCACGATCGTGCCGGTGCCACCAAGGATACTAACGCCTCCTATGACTGCTGAAGTGATTACTGTCAGCTCGAAGCCCGGAGCCACATTCGATTGGATCGCGGTGAAGTTTGTGGCGTATAAGATGGCCGAAATGCCTACCAGCAGGCCATTCATAACGAAAACACCGAGCGTTACCTTGCGCACCGGGATCCCGGATAGACGAGCAGCCTCTGCATTGCCGCCCACGGCGTAGATTTGACGCCCGGCAGCCGAATATTTCAGCCAAATGGAGAAAACGACGCCAAGCAGGACCAACGCACAAATTGGCAATGGAATCCCCATGACTAGCAACCGGCTTACTCCGAACCCAGGAGGCAACCCGTAAATCCAGATTCCCCCGGTCGCAAGGATTAATCCCCCTTTCAGGATACTGGCCATACCCAAGGTCGTGACGATCGCGGGAATCCGGCAGTAGGCGACAAGCAGGCCATTGGCCAGGCCGATCACGCCGCCGGTGAGAATCGTCGCTGTAAACACCAGGCTGAGTGGCACCCCGGCGACCGCCAGCTTTCCGGCGACCGTCGCGCATAACCCCAATGCTGCACCGATAGAAATATCGATGTGACCGCAGAGAATAATCATGGTCATGCCGACTGCGGCCACGCCGATATAAGAGGAGTTGTAAAGAATGTCGACGAGATTGCTCGGGGCGATAAACCCTCGGTTCAACGCGGTAACCCCGCCCAGCACGATTAGAAACGCGATCACCAGTACAGTCTCCTGCTGGTCCAGGATGCCAAGCCAGCTCCCCGAACCTCTTTGGCCGGAAAGCGTCGCTAACGCCGGACTAGCTGATCGCTCTGGTGGAGCGGCGTCGGACATAGGTTTCAAGACAGGGATCGTTGCAGCATTTAGATGGTTTGTTTTTGACGAAATCGCGCAGAGTCCGCTAATGGACGGCGAGCGTTGGATCGGCAGAGTCGCCATTCGTCTGCTGTCCGACCGCTGCCGCCACAATATTTTCTTGAGTTGCGTTGCTTCGTTCAAATGTTGCGACGAGGCGTCCTTCACGCATCACGCAGATCCGATCGCTGAGGCGCAGGATTTCAGGCAGGTCGCTGGAAATCACGAGAATCGCTATATTTTGCTCGCGCGCAAGCTTGTCCAACAGTCGATGAATTTCGGCTCGAGCTCCAACATCTATTCCGCGAGTCGGTTCGTCTACGATCAGCAAACGAGGGTTGGTCGCGAGCCATTTGCCGAGCACTATTTTCTGTTGGTTACCGCCAGATAGATTGCGAGTAATCTGGTGACTTGTGGGCGTTTTGATGCGCAAGGTTTGGATATATTCGTCGGCCAACTTGTCCTCAGCATCGAAGTCCAGAAACGGCCCACGCATCAGTTGCCAGATTCTGGGAAGACCGATGTTTTGGCCGACCGTCATGGCGATCACCAGCCCCTGGCGCTGGCGATCTTCGGGTACATACGCAATCCCAAGTTCTATTGCTTGCTCCGGTCTGGAAATTTTTACTTCCCGGCCATCGATCTCAATCGTTCCTGATTCGGGCGGAGCGACGCCAAAAACGGCCTGGGCCAACTCCGAGCGCCCTGATCCAACCAAGCCCGCAAGCCCGACTATTTCGCCGGCACGGACTTCCAGCGAAGCATCTCGAAGCAGAGGTCGACGCGCGAGATTGCGCACGCGCAAGATTACCGTACCGGCCGG
>CAZMNG010000472.1:0-4331 GCA_964567505.1 uncultured Chthoniobacterales bacterium | reverse complement strand
CTGCAGCATCTGTTCGTCCGGTATCGGATAGCTCGCCGGTTTGTTCAGGCTGCTGGGGTCCCGGATCCAGGTATTGATCGCCTGGTTAAGGATTGCGATCGCAATGTAGTTCATCATCAGACTGCTGATAGTCTCATTCACCCCGCGATACTGTTTCAGACCCCCGCAGATCGTCAGCCAGAGACCCCCAGTCACCATGCCGGTGATCGCCATCACGGTCTGAACCGCAAGCGGACTTGCCGTCGGCATTTGAAGCCCGGCCATCGTGGCGCAAAGTCCCCCGATCACCAACGCACCTTCGTTCCCAATCATGACGAGTCCGAGTTGGTACGGGATCGCCGTGGCAAGCGAACAGAGCATCAGAGGAGCCGCGCGGACCAATGTATTTTGAAAGGAGTACCAGCTACCGAAGGCAGCCTTGTCGATCGACGCATAGACTGCGAACGGATTTGCGCCGGCTAACGCGCAGAAAAGGCCGAAAGCGGCCAGTGAGACCAGAATGGCACCCGCGGGAATGACGATAGACTCCAGCCGGCTCCGCCATTTAATCAAAGGTCGGTTTGCAGATAAGCTCCTGTTCGCGAACACTTCCGGAAACGAACTAGCCTTCTTTAGTTGAGCCTCTTCCATCAGCACCCTTTCCAGGCGCGAGACTGATCTCTCAGGTTGCCGCGGACGGCGATTGAAAACCCGATCTCAGCTTGTTGTACTACCGATCACCCCTTCGACCAGCCAATTCAATTTTTCGAGTTCGGGGTCCTGTTGTTTCATTTCGACTCCGGCAGGGATCACGACTTTACCTGTGTTGTCCTTCAGTTCGCCTTTATAAATCACCATCGTGCCGTCCATGAACTGCGCTTTACTTGCTTCGGCGGCCTGCTTTGCCTGTTCACTGACGGCTGGACCGTAATCAGATACCTTCACGAACCCGTCCTTGAGCCCCCCTCGAACCACGTGCGGAATCGTTCCTGCCTGAAGTGATTTTCCGTCTTGCACGGCCTTCGTGTACATTTCGTAGACACTCGACCAGTTCCACTCGGCGCCTGTCAGGTATCCTTTCGGCGCGATCGCGGCCTGACTTGCATGGTACCCGCAGCAATAAATCCCCCGGCTCTCCGCGGTTTGAATCACAACCTTCGGACTGTCGACATGGCAAGTCAGGACATCTACGCCCTGGCTAATGAGACTGTTAGCCGCTTCCGCCTCTTTGACGGGAAGCGACCAGTCCCCGGTAAAGACAACCTGGACTGTGGCCTTTGGATTCACACTCCGCGCCCCAAGCGTGAAACTGTTAATGTTCCGAAGCACCTGCGGAATCGGCTTCGCAGCGACGAATCCAAGCTTATTGCTCTTCGTTGTCAATGCGGCAACAATTCCTGAAATGTATTCGGCCTCGTCAATGTACCCAAAATAGGTTCCTACATTCTTCGGATGCTTGCCCGGAATATAAAAGCCACCGCAATGGAGGAACTGAACATTCGGGAACTGCTTCGCCACCTTGAGAATGTGCGGATCGTAATAGCCGAATGATGTCGGAAACAGGACCGTTGCATTGTCCTGGACGATCATGTCACGCATTGTTTCCTGAACTGCAACGGTCTCGGGCACGTTGGCCTCCTCCAATACCTTGACTGCCGGCAGTTTTGCCACGCCGGCTGCACCAAGCGCGTGGGCTTGGTTGTAACCGTAGTCGTCTTTTGGGCCGACATAGATGAAACCGATGGTCAGGTCGTCAGCCAAAGCGTTAGCCGCAAGAAAGCTGAGGCAGGCGGTCACAAGAGTCAATGATTGCCTTATTTTTCTCATGAGTGGATCGATCGATTGGGGCTTAGGTTCCGAAAATGACGGCTTTTCGACTGAGGAGTACGGCGGGACTGGCTCACTCGACGGCCTGCGTCAGCTCGCCATGATGCTCGATTTCAGCCGGTTTAGCCGTGACAACTGCGAACTTTGCGCAATAAACAAGCACCGCCGCAACTGCCAGGTAACTGACCGACACCGCCGGAGTCTGGGCTATACCGATCCTTTCGCCGTGGATAAACCCGAAGAAAGTCAGGACCGCGCCCGCGCCTGCAAAAGCCGCGGCCTTCATAAATTCGCGCTCGATCATGAACACCGCGATGGCACCCAGGATCAATCCAGCCAGAATCGCACCGCCGCCAAGAACCTCCAGGCCGTGGTAGAGCACCCCATTCTGGCCGAGCTTATCGAGGCCGACGGCCGCCGCACTCGTCCCGGCCGCGCCAAGCGCATTGTCGATTTGGGTTTTCCCCCAGGCAGCGAGGTGCGGCGTGAGCGCAAGAATGATTGCTGGAGCATGAGATTTCGGGTTTTCCTGAAACGCCTGCGCGCCAATCAGCATGCCGATGTAGAGAAGGATCGGCGAAATCGCGACGACTGGGATTAGAGCCATCATCACCGAGATGATTCCGAACCAGGATAAAATAATCACCATCACCCCCGTCGCAGCGGAGTAACCAATCCGGCCGCCCATCGCTTTCCAACCAGGATGACCGATGTAGACGGCGTTGATGAACGGGTTCCCCATCAGGCATCCGATCAGACTGACCACGCCATCCGCCGTCAGAACGCGCGTCGTCGGAAAACTGTCTCCCGCCACCGAGGCGCTCTCCACGTTGTCCATGGCCTCAACCAGATCGTAAATACCGAATGGAATCGCGGTCACCAGGATCACCCCGAGAAATTGGAAACCGGCGAACACGTGGCCGACGGCCGGCAGAGGAAATGAGAAACCGAAGTTCGAAAAGGCCTGAGACAATCCAGCCCCGCTCATCCCCCCGAGGCTTAGTCCAAATAGCGTCGACCCCCACGCGATGATGCAGCCGACCGCAATGGCAATCAGTCCGGCAGGCATACCCCCAAAGTAGCGGACACCGCCAAACCAGCTTGCCAGAATAATTGCAAAACAGGTGATGCCGATCAGAGGCGTGCCGAACATATCCTGCGCCGGCCGCATTGAGATGAAGGTGATTGAAACCCCCGCGAGCGTTCCAAGCAGGGCTGCCCGTGGAGTGATCTTCCGGATGATCGGCGCGATAAATCCACCAGCCATCAACACAAAGCTTTGAATAAACACCCAGGTCAAACCGGCTTCCCACCCTTTCACGGGATCACCCGTCCTTATTGCGATCGGCAGCATGATCACGAATGTGACAACGAACATGTGCGGAACGCTTGTCCCGGATGGAAGCGCGCACACGTCGTTGCGGCCGGTACGCTTGGCTAGTCGATAGGCGAGCCACGCGTAGTATAGAGTGCTGAGAAAAAGCATCATGCCGGTCGCAGGCAGTATCCGTCCGAACACGAGCGTGTCGGGCATCTTCAGAACAAACCGCAATAAACCGCTCAGGGTGAGCAGGTTGACTAATATATTAGTACCGAAGCCGAAAAACGCGTTCCAGTCTCCGGGAGCCCAAATGGCAGGTTTCGTTGTGCTCATAGCTTATTGATTAATCACCTTTCCTTGAGGCTTCTCATCCGAGCGCAGCGAGAATTCGGGCTGAGTCCGAAACCCAGCCGAATATCCCGCCCTGCGCCTTGATCATTTGCAGCCCCATTTCCTGGAACTGAGGGAAGTACGACCCGACGCAGTCCTCGGGGACGAGACAGTCGTAGCCGCGATCGTTTGCTTCGCGGACCGTCGTGTTCACGCAGACCTCCGTGGTCACGCCAGTGACAATCAGTTTTTGAATGCCAACGTTCTGCAGGATTGCGTGCAGATCGGTGGCGAAAAATGCGCCTTTGCCCGGCTTATCAATCACAGGCTCGGTCGGTAACGGATAGAGCTCCGGAATGATGTCGTGCCCCGGTTCACCCCTGATCAAGATCCGTCCCATCGGTCCCGGATCCCCAATGCTGGTCTTGCTGTGACCGCGTACTTTCTTTGCCGGGGGAAGGTCGGTTAAATCCGGCCGATGCCCTTCCCGCGTGTGAATCACGGTCAACCCCTTTTCACGCCACGTCGCGAGCAAGCGTTTATTCGGTTCAATCGTTCTGCGCAGTTGCGAAACATCATTTCCGAGCATCTCGCCAAACCCGCCCGGTTCGAGGAAATCGCGCTGCATATCGATAATTACCAGCGCACAATGCGCCGGGTCGAATTCGTAGGAATACGGTTCCGCGTCGACACTGACCGTCGCATTGTTCGTCATGGGTCTCCCTCTAAAGAATAAGTCGCCGAAAGTGGGCGCCTAAAGACTTGAGCATTGCGTATGCCAAAAGACGGACACGCACGTACAAATCGTTACTCTCAAAGATTCATGCTTGAGTCCTGAAATTGTTCATCCTTACAAGGACACCATGCGCGCTGT
>CAZMNG010000471.1:0-4340 GCA_964567505.1 uncultured Chthoniobacterales bacterium | reverse complement strand
TATTTTTGTTGGGTGGTATATCTGCCATAACGGGTTTAGGTTGTGTTACGTTTAACGGTTCAACGGCCGACGGATTAGGCGACTTCTCCCCAGACCCGGCTTCATCCGCAGGTGCAGTCTCTCCTAGTTTATGGGGGATAAACTTCTTCAGCACGCCCGCAACTATGTAGGGCCCCAATAGGAGTGTCAACGACTTCTAGCACCGATATGTGCCAACGCCTCGGCCGGATAAGTCCAGATCTCGCTTAGCGTCGGATGATAATGTGGAATTGACGCCAGCGCAGCGGCGGTCGACCGGAAATGCATTGCAACCGCAACCTCGTGGATCAGCTCGGAAGCGTCCGGTCCAACAACAGCCCCACCCACAATTTCACCGCTCTGTGCGCTCACGATCAACTTGACGAATCCCTCCGTTTCTCCGCGTACAATCGATTTACCATGATCGTCGAACCGATATCCTGCCACCTTCACAGCCAATCCCTGCTCAGCCGCCTCCCGCTCGGTGATCCCAACGACGGCAAGCTCCGGCTCCGGAAACATAACGAACATTTTCAACCGATAATCGATCGGGTTGGTCGATTCACCGTTCAGAATCCGCTTCGCATTCCGTGCCGCGAGTTCGGCCTGTTGTATTGCGATATGCACAATTTCGTACAGACCTGTCACGTCGCCCGCCGCAAATATATGGGGTTGCGATGTTTGCATCCGGTCGTTGACGACGATCGCGCCGCTGTTGTTGGTTTCGACGCCGGCTTTCTCGAGCGCGAGACCGCGCACAGCCGGCTTCCGGCCCAGCGCGCAAAGAATCTCATCCGCTGCAACGGCTTGTGCCTGTCCGTTATGTTCGTAGAAGATCTTCTTGAGGCCGTGTGTTCTTTCAATCCGAACTAACTTCGTGCCGCAGACCACTTTGACGCCTCGATTTTCTAACGCAGTCACCAGCGCGTTCGCAACGTCTGGATCGGCTTCCTTAATCACCTGGCTGCTGCGCTGCAGCAACGTAACGTCAATCCCGAGTGCATTGTAAAAATGGGCGAACTCCAGCGCGACAGCGCCGCCTCCCAAAACCACAATCGATTTCGGAAACTGTTCCGATTCCAGCGCCGTGTCGCTGTCCAGGTAACCCGTCTCGACAAGCCCAGGCAGATTGACCAGGTTAATGACTGACCCAGTCGAAATCAGGACAGTTTTTGCCTCGATTTCCGTTACACCGCCGGCCATCAGTTTCACCGTTAATCGGTGCGGATCAGCAAACTCCGCCAAGCCCCGGAGAAACTCGAACTTGCCGCTGCTCAACTGTTTCACTCGAAATTTCGCGAATTCCCCGATCAATGCCCGCTTCCGCTGAATAATTGTTTTGGCGTCAAAACCGATCTTGCCCGTGCTCAGACCGAATTCGCTCGCCCGGCGGAGCGTCAAAAATCGGTTCCCGGATTCGATCAAAGTTTTGCTCGGCATGCAGCCGCGGAGGATACACAAGCCGCCGACTTCCTTCCCGCCCTCCACACAAACGGTTTTCAGCCCGGATCGAGCCGCTTCAGCCGCTGCGGCGTACCCGGCGCTGCCGCCGCCGATGACCGCAAAGTCGAATTTATCCATCGTACCGGAACTTAGCGCAGGTGCACTCAATTCCAATCCCTGCATAGAAACGGGCTCCTCTTACCCACTCCCTTTTAATTGATCGAAAACGGTGTGCCAAGGGGCCGGCAACCAAAGGCTCGAAAGTTCGAAAACACCCAAAATATTGGGTCCGAGGCAGCGGCGATCCCCAACAAATTGGGTTTGTTCCTCGCTTGCAAATCGTTGCCTCCGACCCTATAATTAGGCTCCAACTTATCGTTCATCAGGTCTCGTCTTATTAGTTCAGGCCTGTCTCTCTGATATGGCTGAAAATTTGAATTACGGCGCTGCGCAAATTGATAAACTCGAGGGTCTAGAAGCGGTTAGAAAACGACCTGGCATGTACATAGGGGATCCGGATGAGCGCGGTCTCCACCACTGCGTTTTTGAAGTTCTGGACAACTCAATCGACGAACACCTCGCCGGATTTTGTACACGCATTGATGTCACCGTTCATATCGACGGCTCGGTCTCTGTGCGCGATAACGGACGCGGAATCCCGGTCGAGATGCATCCGAAATTTCACATTCCTGCAGTTGAACTCGTCCTCACCAATCTGCACGCGGGCGGTAAATTTGGGCAGGGCGCGTACAAGTTTTCCGGCGGGTTGCACGGGGTCGGCGCAAAGTGCGTCAACGCGCTCTCGGAATGGTTCAAAGCCGAGGTTACACGGAACGGCAAAGTCTATCTCATCACATTTGCCCGCGGCAAAACCAGTCGCAAACTGGAGGTCGTCGGCGAAATCCAGAACAAGAAGCATTCCGGCACCTTGATCACCTTTCTGCCTGACACAGAGATCTTTACGATCACGACCGAGTTCAAGTTCGATATTCTCGCAAACCGCCTTCGTGAACTCGCCTTCCTGAACCAGGCGCTCGAGATTCACCTGATCGACGAGCGCACGGAACCTCATCGGAAAGAGGTGTTCATCTACAAAGAAGGGATCCGCGAGTACGTCAAACAGCTCGGCGAAACCAAGCAGCTTATCCATCCGGAACCGATTCTCGTCAGTGGGATGCGGGAATTCACGGTCGATGAAAAACCGGAAGTCTGTTACGTCGACATTGTTCTCCAGTACACGGACGCTTATTCGGAGTCCATTCAATGCTTTGCGAACTCCATCCCGAACAGCGATGGCGGGATGCACCTTGAGGGGTTCAAAGCCGGCCTGACTAACGCGATCAAAAACTACGCTAAAGCAAACAATCTTTTAAAGGACAAAGACCCGGACCTGACCGGTGACGACCTGCGTGAAGGACTTGTCTGTGTTCTGAGCGTTAAGCTGACCAACCCGCGGTTCAGTTCGCAGACGAAAGGGAAGCTGGTCAATAACGAGATCAAGCCGGTCGTGCAGTCCATCACGTACGAAGGCGTGAACCGCTATTGCGAAGAGAACCCGGCGGTAGCCAAAAGGGTGATCGACAAATGTTTGATGGCGGCGCGTGCACGCGAAGCAGCCAGGAAAGCTCGCGAAGCAGTGCGTAAAACTGCGCTAACCGGGGGCGGGCTTCCCGGGAAGCTCGCGGATTGCTCCGAACGCGATGCGAACCTGACAGAGCTTTACATCGTCGAAGGTGACTCCGCCGGCGGTTCCGCAAAGCAAGGGCGTGACCGGCGGTTTCAGGCAATTCTCCCGATTCGCGGCAAGCTGCTAAACGTTGAGAAGGCCCGTCTCGACAAGGTGCTGCAGAACCAGGAGATCCAAACGATGATCACCGCTATCGGGACCGGGATAGGAGATGGCGATGGCGAAGGATCATTCAACCTCGAGAAACTACGGTACGGCCGGATTATCATTATGACCGATGCCGACGTGGACGGGTCCCACATTCGGACGCTGCTCCTGACGTTTTTCTACCGTCAGATGACCGAGTTGGTCCGCCGCGGTCACATCTACATCGCGCAACCGCCGCTCTACCAGATCAAGCGTAAGAAACGCGAAGAATACGTCGACGACGATTTTCAATTGAACAGGATCCTCATCTCGCTAGGCGCCGAAGAGGTCCAGTTGAAGCATCTGAGCGATGACCGGACGTTCACGAAGGAACAACTGGGCGAAATACTGGATCTTCTCGAGCGGCTGTCGAAACTGAGCGATTCGATTCGGCGGCACGGCGTCGACTTCGAAGAGTATCTCTCAAACCGGGAACCCGGTTCCGGCAAATTGCCCGAATACGTGGTCATCGTCCGCGAGGGCAACAACGAGTATGTTAAATTCTTCCACGACGAAGCCCCGCTGCGCGACTTCGCAAACGCGAATCTCGATCTGGATCTTTACGACGAGGAACCTGCGGGAGAAAACGGCGAATCGGCGCAACTTCCACCCAGCGCTCCGATGGCGAACGGAAACGGTACCCCGCCGGTTGCTGCCTATATGCGGCGCAGAGCGCGACGCGTCGAGCTTCACGAGTCGAACGCGATCGCGAAGAATTTTCAGGAACTCGAGAAACGCGGGATGACAATTGATCATTATTCGGCACGAGACGAGCCGATTTTCGAGCTGATCGAAGGCGAAGGGGATCGGATGTCGTCTACCCCGTTATTTTCCATCCCAAGGATACTCGATGCCATTAAGGAGATCGGACGCCGCGGGGTTCAGATCAAGCGCTTCAAAGGGCTTGGAGAGATGAATGCCAAAGAGCTCTTTTCAACAACGATGGATCCCGCCCGCCGCAAACTGCTGCGCGTCGATCTCAATGAGAACAACGCGAGCGAGGCCG
>CAZMNG010000470.1:0-4349 GCA_964567505.1 uncultured Chthoniobacterales bacterium | reverse complement strand
TGCTCGACCTCGATTCGAAGCCGACCAAGCTGATCGATATCGTCGAGATTGGAAAACAATTGCTCGTCACCCGTGGTGCGCTCACGACGTTTAGCGTCGCGAGCGATGTTGCGAAATACTTTGCGATTTTGCCTGCGATGCTGTTAGGCAAATTCCCGCAGATCGCTCCGCTGAACATCATGTTCCTGCAGTCGCCGCACAGCGCTGTCTTAAGCGCCCTAATCTTTAATGCGACTATCCTCATTGCGCTGATGCCTCTAGCGCTCAAGGGCGTTAAATTCCGGCCACGAGAGCCCGCCGAGATGCTGGCGCGGAACCTCTTAACCTACGGTGTAGGAGGAATCCTGCTGCCGTTTGTGGGCGTTAAGATGATCGACATGATCATCACGACGATAGGCCTGGCATAACCCCAATTCTGTTCGCTTAAACATGTCCAAACTCCAGAAGCTGAATGGAAATCAGCGGCTCGACTGAGCTCGCCGAAGTCTCCCAAACGGCGAACTTCTCACAAGTTGTGAAACCTGTGAGAAGTTCAGGCTAAAATCCCGTGGGAGATTTCAGATCGATCATCAGGACTTGAGATAATGCTGGATCGTGAGCGAGTACGGGAGGATTTCCTTGAATGTGACTTCGTCGATCTCTTTGGCTTTATTCAGTTCATCGGCTGCGCCTTGTTCATCCCCGTTGTGGAGGTCGATTGAAGCCTGGAGAATCCGGAAGAAAACTGCCGCTTTATCGGCGGAGTCAAACAACAGGCTTGTGTCCGGGCTGAAGCTATCGACGTAATCGCTGAGATGCGGTTCGATGGCGTCCAGCATCGAATAATCTCCGGTCTTGAGCGTGTAGAGAGCAGTGCTTTCCAGCAAGTATTGCCATGGGGCCCCGGCCGCTTTCGCTTCCTCAAGGGCAGAGACGAGCTGCTGGCGGTTGAAAACGTTGACGAGGTCATGTTTGATTTGCCGAACTTCTTCGCGAGTCACACTGCGCGCACTCGCAGACATTGGGACTGTAGACGCACCAACAACTGCCAATGTGGAACCGATCATCGCGCCGCGGACCATGATGTTGAATAGTGATTTTTTGAACATTGCTGTTTTTTCTTTTTTGATGTTTTTGATATTCCAGGGCCTTAACCGGCCCTTGTTGGTGGAACGCTCGCTGCGGCGAAATTTGCAGAGGGCTGTCATGATTCTTACAAATTTGTAAGATTGCCGGGTGATCTCTGAAAGGTGATGGAAGCGACGCTGATAGTTCCGCCGGATAATCGAATTCTGTATTTCTATCGTGATCGAGAAGCGTTCGCGTTCCTATCACACTTTCATCCGTCGCCAATCCAGTTGGAGGACGATCTCTGGCCCACCGTGGAGCATTTTTACCAGGCTCAAAAGTCGGATGACCCTGAGTACCGGCGCGCGATCAAAGACGCACGGACCCCGGGAATGGCGAAGCGCCTGGCAGCTCCGCCAGTCCCGAAATCCCGAGTTTCAAAAAAATCATGGTTTCTTGCGCATCAAGCGCTACCACGACCGGACTGGCACGAGGTGAAACTCGGGATCATGAGGCGGGCCGACGCTGCGAAGTACTCTCAGAATTCAGACCTTGCCGCATTGCTATTGGCGACCGGAGACGCAGAACTGATCGAAGATTCCCCTTTCGAGCCATTTTGGGGGATCGGACCGGACGGGAAGGGGTTCAATTGGGCGGGGAAGGTGCTTATGGAAGTACGCGAAACTCTGCGTTGCAAATGAGGGTCAGAACGCGCTGGCCTCGTTCAACAGACGCAGATCCGCCGCACTCAACCGCACATTCGCGACGCGTAGCAACTCCGGCAATTGTTCGACAGTCCGGGCGCTCGCGATTGGAGCGACGACAGTTGGCTGCGCGGCCAGCCACGCAAGTGCAATTGTTGCCAAAGCTTCGTTGTGTGTCGCAGAAACCTGATCCAGTGCGGCGAGCACTTTGAGCCCTTTTTCGTTCAGATAAGCTCCGGCTCGTTCCGCGCGCTGGCTTGCAACTTTTGCTCCCGGACGGTATTTACCGGTCAAAAAGCCTGACGCGAGCGAGAAGTACGGCACGGACGATAGACCTGCGCGACTGACGACATCGGCGAGTTCTCCTTCGTACTTGTCGCGTTCGACGAGGTTGTAATGTTGCTGCAAAGCCACGTATCGCGCGAATCCTTCGCGCTCGGAGACGGCCAGGGCCTCCGCGAGCCTTTGAGCGGTGTAATTCGAAGCCCCAATGTAGCGGACCTTGCCTTCACGAACCAGACTGTCAAAGGCGCCAAGCGTCTCTTCGAGCGGCGTCTGTTCATCATCGGCATGCGCGTAGTAGAGGTCGATATGATCGGTTCGGAGACGTCTCAATGAGTTTTCCGCTGCGGATCGAATCGTCTTGGCAGAGAGTCCTTTCAGTTGCGGATGCGTGCCGACTTTCGTGGCGATGATCGTCCGGTCGCGTTCTTTTTGCTGTGCAAGCCATTTCCCAAGAATTGTCTCCGATTCTCCGCCGGAATTTCCAGCGGCCCAGGCAGAGTAGACATCTGCGGTATCGATAAAATTTCCGCCTGCTGCCGCGTAATCATCGAGGACTGCAAAAGATTCCTGCTCACTCGCGGTCCACCCAAATACGTTCCCGCCAAGTGCAAGCGGATACACATCGAGATCGGTCGTACTGATTTTTGGCATCTTTGACGCTATCTATCCGTCATTATTTGTCGAACACTGTTGCATCCTTACCGTCGTCTGGATCAGGCAACTGCGCCGGCGCCGCTTTCATCCAGGGCTGCATCAACTGCGTCGGGAAAAACCGAAGCGACGTCGGCTTCGATCCGCAGGGAGACAGCGGGCTTGTGATCGTGATCTGTGGGGCCGCGATTGATTATGACGTATGGAACACCTCGAGCCGCAGCGAGTAACGGAATCGAAGCAGCGGGATAAACCGAAAGGGTCGACCCCAGTGCTACGACGAGGTCTGTTTCCTGGGCTGCCTTGCCGGCGCGTTCGAGGGTTGCCGGATCGAGCTGTTGCCCGAAACTGATCGTCGCAGGTTTGAGGAAACCGCCACAGCCGCAGCGAGGCGGTTTGCGATGAATTCGAAATTCCTCGAAGCACGGCTCCGGGTCGCCGCGCCAGCCGCACGACTGGCATTCGACTTCCAGGTTTGTCCCGTGAAGTTCGACCAGACGTTTCGGTTCCGAGACGGCACGCGCGTGCAACCCGTCGATATTCTGAGTGATAACCGCCTCGACTTTGCCGGCGCGCTCCAACTTGACGACCGCATAGTGGACCGAGTTCGGCTGCGCCGCACGGAATGAGGGCCATGCTTCGAGCTTATAGTCCCAATGCTCGATGCGCGCTGCTTCGGAGCTCATGAACTCGGCGTAGTAAACCGGGTTTCGCCGGGTCCAGACACCATTTGGTCCGCGAAAGTCTGGAATCCCGCTCCCGGTCGATGTGCCGGCCCCAGTAAAGATCATGATCCGATTTGCGTTTGCCAAAAATCGGGTCAGATCTGATGCCGGCACAATCATATATCGGGAATCTCTACGACTCAGCGCTAACGTCGCAGAGGTGGCTGCGAACTGGCAGCGAGCTACTGGTTATTCAGAGCGTTGCTGAAGACTTTAAGATCTTTTTCGACGATGTCCGGAGATTGGCGGCTGTATTCCGGGCTGACGTAATCTGGAAGGATCGCGGAATCATTTTTCGGATCAGTCGTCCCGAGACTGAATGAGACTCCATTGAAAATCTGGACCGGTTGATACGATTCGACTTTCTTTTTGTGCGCTTCCTCCTTCTCCGCATCCTGTTGCTGGATCTCTTTCTGGACGAAGCGTTCCCCTCTTTCTTGTCCGGGTAGCGTGCTCAGATCGAGCTTTTCCTCGCCGATCACAGTCAGCGCGGGTAGTTCGATCGCCTTGGTGAGATCTTTCGAGAAGCGTTCGCGATCGCCCGGCTTAAGGTCAGCTAACGCAAGCTGGACCTGGCCTTCTCTGCTCTGAATCAAAAGGTCCGTCGACGTCCGGCTCAATACCTGCACATCATGAAAGCTTTTCCCGGCCGCCGTTGTGAGGTCATCGGCGCGCGCAGAAAGGCAACCGATTACGCCAAACGCCACCAGAGCGATTACCCTAAGGCCCTTATTCGCTCGTTTCGGGGTGTCAAAGTCGTAAATATGTCCGCGCACGCGGGTGAAGCTAACTGCGATTTGGATTGCGGGCCAGCTAAAATCTGTTTTCCAACTGCGGACCCGGTGCGCTGCTGTCCTGTCGCGGAACCCAAGTTGATAAACTTGTACGAAGTCCAGGTTAGAAACCGGCAAGCACGATCTTGCCGCGGGCACGGCCG
>CAZMNG010000469.1:0-4365 GCA_964567505.1 uncultured Chthoniobacterales bacterium | reverse complement strand
TCGTTTTCCGGGAGGGTAAGCTACTGCTTGTTCAGGAACGGTCGGATGGACTTTGGACGTTGCCGGGTGGTTGGGCGGACGTGAACAATTCGCCGTCGCAGGCGGTCGAAAGGGAGATTTTCGAAGAATCAGGGTTCGAGGCAAAAGCCGAACGGCTGCTCGCTGTGTTTGACCGAGCCAAGCAAAACAATGATCCACCGTTCCCGTTTCATGTTTACAAGCTTTTCATTCTCTGCCGGCTCGTGGGCGGCGAAGCCACAACAACCTTTGAAACGACCGGAGTAAATTTTTTCGTCGAAAACGACATCCCGCCGTTGTCGACCTCGCGAACCTCCCGCAATCAGATTCAATTCTGCTTTGAGAGCCTCAAAAACCCGGGCGCAGCATGCCGGTTCGATTAGCCTGAAAATCTCACTTTATCCGCCTCGTCAATGACCCCGTTCGTCCTGATAATCGCCCTTGGCGCAATCGGGCTCTCAAGCCTGGTGATGCGCATTGTCATCGGTTACCTGGTGCGTCCACCGGGCGCGCCACGTTTTTCGCTGCGGTTACCGGCGATGAACCCTCGCCGGATCGGGCGGCGGTTAGCGGAAATAATCTATGGCCGCAGAAAATGAGCGTTACCCCTGGAGCAGCAACCGCACCGGGGATTCGATGCAATCCTTTACCCGTACCAGAAATGTGACCGCCTCTTTGCCGTCTACGACACGATGATCGTAACTCACCGCGAGATACATCATCGGACGAACTTCGATCTTTTCACCGATCGCAACGGGTCGATTCTGGATCTTGTGCATTCCGAGGATCCCACTTTGCGGCGGATTCAAAATCGGCGTGCTCAACAACGAGCCGTAAATTCCGCCGTTTGTGATCGTGAAAACGCCACCGGTCAGGTCATCCAGACCGAGTTTGCCATCCCGCGCTTTCACGGCGAATCCGGCAACATCCTTTTCAAGGTCAGCAAAGCTCTTTTTATCCGCATCTCGAACCACTGGGACAATCAAACCTCGCTCCGTCCCGACGGCCACCCCGATATCGTAATAATGATTTTCGATGATATCGTCGCCGTCGATGCGGGCATTCATTGCCGGTACGGATTGGAGGGCGTCGACTGCGGCCTTGATAAAAAACGACATGAAGCCGAGCTTTACCGCGTGCCGCTTCTGGAACGAGTCCTGGTACTGCGACCGGAGCTGCATGATCGCCGACATATCGCACTCGTTGAACGTCGTCAGCATCGCCGCGTTCTGCTGAGCAGAGACGAGTTGAGCAGCGATTTTCTTTCGCAACGGAGTCATTTTTCGCCGCGTGCTCCGAGCGAACGAGTCCAGAGGTGCCGGGATCGGCGGTGGAAGTGAAGCCGGAGCGGATGGAGCAGCCGCAACCGGTTGAAGCGGCGGCGCGGGAGCTTGGGCCGGAGAAGCATTCCTGGATTCCAGGTACTGAATCAGGTCCGACTTTGTCACCTGCCCGTGTTTCCCGGTACCGCTGACTTCGCCGACATCGACATGCTCTTCTTCAACGATGCGGAGGGCAGCCGGAGACAAAGTCCGGTTCAATTCCTGCGGTCCGGAATCAACCGCCGCGGGGCCTGGCGCGACCGCATCGGAACTCGTTGGCTTGCCGCTCTGGCAAGGTGCCGTGACATGTTCGTCGAGCATAGCAACAACCTGCCCGATTTTGACCTCCTGACCGGCCTCAACCTGAATTTGAAGTTTTCCCGCCCCATTCGCCGGGATCTCCGCCGATATCTTGTCTGTCTCGAGCGTAAACAGCGCCTCGCCGTCATTGACAATGTCTCCGGT
The DNA here is from genome assembly GCA_964567505.1 of uncultured Chthoniobacterales bacterium. Classification (GTDB taxonomy): domain Bacteria; phylum Verrucomicrobiota; class Verrucomicrobiia; order Chthoniobacterales; family JAFAMB01; genus JAFAMB01. The sequence goes on along the minus strand of CAZMNG010000469.1, from coordinate 2,560 downwards.
GCGCTTATGCCAGGCCGAGATGACGCCCGAAGTGATCGATTCGCCGACCGTAGGGACTTTGACTTCGATGCTCATTATCCAATTCTTTTATGCAAAAGCCACGGACTGCACGCTGAATGCGAGCTGGACAAGTTCCTGCTGTTGCTGGTCGTGCCAAGCCTTTGAACCAACGGCAGTGCTCGCCGCCTCCGGTCTCCCAGCGTACTCGATTTCATGGCCGGCAATCCGGCCCAGCAACGGCGCGATATAGGTCCACGCGCCCATATTTCGGGGTTCTTCCTGGCACCACACCCATTTTTCGGCATGGCGCACGTCCGCGATGGTTTTGAGCAGGCCTTCCAGATCGAGCGGGTAAAGCTGCTCAACGCGAACCAGCGCCACATTCGGAATCCGGTTCGACTCAATGTAACCGACCAAGTCGTAATAAATCTTGCCGCTGCAGAAAACCAGCCGGTCCACATCGTTGGCTTCACCGGTCAAGGTCGGTCCAATGATCGGTTGGAACGTGGATTTGGTAAAATCCTCGATCCGTGAAGTGGCCCGCTCATTTCGTAAAAGTGACTTCGGCGTCATGATAATGAGTGGCTTCCGGAAGGCCCGCCGGACCTGCCGTCTCAATACATGAAAGTATTGCGCCGGCGTCGTCAGGTTGCAGACCTGAATATTATCTTCTGCGCAGAGCTGAAGAAAGCGCTCAAGCCGGGCGCTCGAATGCTCCGGGCCCTGCCCTTCATATCCATGTGGAAGCAAAAGCACTATGCCGCTCGGGCGCTGCCATTTTGATTCGGAACTGACGATAAACTGGTCGATGACCACTTGAGCACCGTTGGCAAAATCGCCAAATTGCGCTTCCCAGAGGCAGAGCAATGCCGGAAAGTCGAGCGAATACCCGTAGTCAAACCCGAGGACAGCCGCCTCGGAGAGCATGCTGTTATAAACGCAAAACCGCGCCTGGCCCTCCTTGAGATTTGCGAGCGGAATGTATCGCTTGCCAGACGTCGTATCGGCAAGAACACAATGGCGCTGGCTGAACGTCCCGCGACGGCTATCCTGCCCAGATAACCGCACCGGAGTCCCCTCCACAAGCAATGTTCCGAAGGCCAGCGCTTCGCCGAACGCCCAGTCATATGGACCGCCCCCCTGGTGCTGCTTTCTTCGCCGATCCAGAAAGAGTTTCTTAACCTGCGGTTGAATTGTGAAATCCTCCGGCACCCGGGTCATCCCATCAACGACAAGGTCGATCAGGTCCTTTGACACTCGAGTTTCCGGTTCGGCGTAACTGTAGGGCGGTTGAAACACTGCAGTCGATTCCTCGAAGCCCAGATCAAATTCTTTTTTCGAGGTCACTTCATAGGTCCGGACATGGCCAAGAGCCGTTTCCAGCCGGCCCTTAAACTCATCTTCGAGGGTCTGGGCCTCTTCCGTAGTCAGCATCCCGGACGCCAGCATCCGTTCTTTGAACAGCTTCGTTACAGGCGGGTGCGCATGGATCCGCTTGTACAGCTTCGGCTGCGTGAAGCTTGGTTCATCGGTCTCGTTGTGACCGTATCGCCGGTAGCAATACATATCGACGACGATATCGCACGAAAATTTCTGGCGGAACTCCAGCGCGAGCTTCGCAACAAATTCAACCGCAATCGGGTCATCCCCGTTCACGTGAAAGATCGGCGCCTCGATCATTTTTGCGACATCCGTGCAGTACATCGTGGAACGCGCGTCAGCCGGCGTCGTCGTAAACCCGATCTGGTTGTTCACGATCACGTGGACCGTCCCGCCCGTTGCGTATCCGGGGAGTTGCGAAAGGTTCAACACTTCCGCGACGATTCCCTGGCCCGCGAATGCAGCATCGCCATGGATCAGCAGCGGTAACACCTTTTCCCGTCTTTCGGTGTCCTCGAGTATTCGTTGGCGCGCACGCGCTTTGCCTTCGACCACCGGATCAACGATTTCAAGATGGCTCGGGTTGGCTGCAAGCCGGATTCCTACCTCTTCGCCAGACTCGGTCTTCCGGACGCTCTCGTATCCGAGATGATATTTTACATCGCCGTCACCCGCGACAAGGTCCGGAATGTAATTCTCGGAGAACTCCTTAAAAATCACATCGTAAGACTTCCGCAGAAAATTCGCCAGCACCGTCAATCGCCCGCGATGTGCCATGCCCATGACGATCTCCTGGACTCTGACTGCCGGGCAACCGGCAAGAATCGTCTCGAGGATCACCATCAAGCTTTCGGCCCCCTGGAGCGAGAACCTCTTTTGACCGATAAATTTCGTGTGAACAAACTGCTCAAAAGTCTCGGCTTCCATCAAGCAATGGAGCAGCCGTTTTTGCGACGCTGAAGAAGGCTCTGGCAGCGTCACCCTTTCTTCCATGCGGACACGGACCCAGTCGCGCATGGTTTCATCCTGGATATGCATGAACTCGACACCGATCGGGCCGCAGTAGATTGCCCGGAGCGTATCGATGAGGCTCCCGAGATGCATCCGGCGCGAGTGTTGAAAATACCTGGACGAAACAACCGTATTAAGAGGCACTTCGTCGAGCCCGAGCGAGGCGAGC
>CAZMNG010000468.1:2734-4369 GCA_964567505.1 uncultured Chthoniobacterales bacterium | reverse complement strand
CGGGCCAGTTCGCGCTGCCCCGATTGAGGCCGAGCGTCCAGGTGACTGAAAACCCACGAATCGGCGTGGCCTTGATTCGGGCAAGACCGATGATCCAATCAGGCCACCAGTCGAAGCGGCTTCATGATATAAATCCCTCGTCCCCTGAAGCTGGTTATAGGCCAGATGCAAATCTTTTTCCGCTTGCAGAATCAGTCGATATGACCCGGCGCGTTCCGAGCCAGCCCGCCCATCGCATCAAGCATCCGCTCCCGCCACGAGTGAATGGGATCATCCGAAGTCAACACCCGAAAACTGCTGATGATGCGTGCCCACATAAAACATCCGAACAAGATGTAGTCCGCATAGAGCGGTCGGTCGCCGGCGAGATAGGGCTGTTTTGTGAGGACAGTCCGCGCGGGTTCGAGGCTTTCGTGGAACCCGGCAATCCTGGTGTCGCGATCGGCCGACACTTGTTCCAGCGGCATGCCAAACCGCTTCTCCCGACTCTCGCGGAAATACACCCGGTCCTTTTCGTGAAGATGCGCGTAGATGTCCGTCAGCAGAAGGCGAGCCAGAGCGGCGTTGACGACGATATCGGCCCAGGAGTTGATGAAGCGTGTGACGCGCCGCGCTTGCGCACTACCGAACAGAGAAGGGCGAGCAGGATAGGTGTCTTCGAGGTACTCCGCGATCGTCCAGGAATCGGATATGATTTTATCGCCGTCCAACAGGACTGGAACGCGGCCCTGGCCGGACATCGCAATGGCGTCCTTTTCGACAAAGCGCCAGGGTATCGTCTCGGCGGCGAGGCCTTTGTGTGCGAGCGCGAGCTTCGTCCGCCAGCAATAAGGGCTAAACCGGAGATCCGGCTCGGCGCCGGCGAGGTCGAACAGCTTGATTGTCACTTGGGAGCCCCGTTACACATTTGCGGAGGCGGCCATTGACCGAACAGGATCTTCCTCGATGCCTCATCGCCCACTGTGGGCTGAATGTTCACTGTCTTTGCCAACGCATACGCACGCTTGGTGGCGGGCCTTGCGGCAATCGCATCGAACCAACGCTTGAGGTGTGGAAAATCCTCAAGCTTCCGGCCCTGACGCTCATGCGGTACGATCCACGGGTATGACGCCATGTCGGCAATCGAGTAGTCGCCGGCGATGAAGGCGCGATCGGTGAGGCGCCGGTTGAGCACGCTATAAAGACGGTTCGTCTCCTTCACATAACGCTCGATGGCGTAGGGGAGCTTTTCCGGGGCATATTGACCGAAATGATGATTCTGCCCCGCCATCGGACCCAAGCCACCCATTTGCCAGAACAGCCACTGAATGGCTTCGTACCGCTCGCGCAGATCACCCGGAAGGAACTTGCCCCTCTTCTCCGCGAGGTAAAGTAGGATTGCGCCGGACTCGAACACCGACACCGGTGCGCCGCCGCCCTTTGGCTCGTGATCGACAATGCCGGGGATCCGGTTGTTGGGGGACACGGCCAGGAATTCCGGCTTGAACTGATCGCCCTTGCTGATGTTGACCGGGATGATCCGGTAGGCCAGACGCGCCTCTTCCAGAAAGATCGTAATCTTGTGGCCGTTCGGCGTGGTCCAGTAATGAAGATCGATCATCGCGCTTTCTTTCTTTAACTTGCGGGGGGGATTCC
>CAZMNG010000468.1:0-2724 GCA_964567505.1 uncultured Chthoniobacterales bacterium | reverse complement strand
GGGCCGCACGACGCCTGCGAGCAGGGTTCGGTTGGGATTGGAGCGCGCAAGAACGCGGATGCCGAGCACCACGCCGAGGAATAGCCGAGACAGGCCCCTGGCGTCGATCCGGGCAGGCCCAGCTCCCTCGGCTTGGGCGCCTTTTATACGCCTTCTGAAAAAGGCCTCGATCCCGCCGAGCCGTTCGGTGATGATGACTCCGAGCTCGCGATCATGCGGTGCGATTTCGAGCGCGGAATTGACGAGAAAACATTCTTTCCGCTCGCGGTCATCGATCGGACGTTTGATGATGTCGTCGAAGAACTCGTAAATGGCGTGCTTGGGAGGAAACGAGGCTTCCAGGCGGCGAAGCCGCATCCTGGTCGTATGATCGAGATAATGTTCCAGGGGCCGCGCGAAGAGAGCGCGCTTGTGGCCGAAGGCATTGTACAGGCTCGGCGCCGACAGGCTCATCGACCTACCGACGTCGCGCATTGAAGTTGCCTCAAACCCGCGACGCCAAGCCGCACGGGGCATCGCAGCTTTGTCGAACTCTTGCGGCCTTGCCATACCTCCACACCGAGCGTTTGCGGTGACTACCTCACGCCGCAGGCGGTTATGGAACGAACGCTATACAATGTCAATGCGCGAGTGATTTGTGTCAACGACCAATAGGGGTAATGCGGTTCGTCTGGCAACTGCGAAATCTCACGCCGAGATCATTCCCAGCCGGGATAGGCGGCCTGGCGATTTGTGGTGATAACGCCGATGGCGGCGCATTCATCGGCCAGCAATGCAACGCCGCGCCCGGTTGACCGATAAGTCACATCTTGCCATCGCGATTGCGAGAAGCTGCATCCGCGGCGGCGCCCGCGGCCGTCATCCGGCTCACGTCTTCGTGAATCGGTTGGTCCGCAACGCATGCTTCAGGAAAAGCCGCCACCAACCAAGGTGGTCTATGTCCGACGGATACGAGCAATGCGCCTTCACATGGAACTATCGATCATGGCGACCTCGACCGGTTCGGCGGTTGCAGATCGTATCGCCGTGTGCGGACCATGGACGGCGGGGCGGCCCTTCCAGCGGCAATCTGATCGCAATACAAAACTGCTGATCACCCACCGATCATCCACCCGTCCTGTTCTTCGGCAGAAGACTGACTCCGTGTCTTGATTGGGTTTCGACCCTAGGACGTCCCGCCTAATTCAATCTGATCGCGGCGCAATCCCGATTGCGAATTCAATAAAGGGTCCAAATCAGCTCAACGTTTCCGTCTTTCTTCGTGCCGTAGCACTCTGATCGATGTTGGGTGCGACGATTCTCTTGCACGACTGTTCCAAATGGAAGCCCCAATTTTCACTTCGGCGTGATGCTGTAACCGTGATGACTTCCTCTCCGAATTTCTCTTCGTAGCGCATTAAGCTAAGAGAGACAGACATGCCCACGATTGCATCTATTTAATTTACAATCGGCGCGTTCGCTGTCGGTGCGGGTGAGTATCGGAGGTATACGGAGCGTAAGCCCCAGAGCGGTGGATACGTCCGAAGGTTTTGTGGCTATTTCGGCAGGTCGAAAGGTGGCACTTGGAGGTGTCGATGAAACGTCTTCATGGCGAACATGACTTTGCCCGTCAGGATCGCATTGCCGGTGATGGCGTTTGGAGTCGTAGCGGTCTTCCTGCTGACATTCATCAAACGGACTTGCCAACGTCGCGAACAGAAGAAGCCCGCACCGGCTCCCGGATGTGGAGAATGCCGGAGCACCCAAGCCCATGCGCCTCCACGCAGGATCTACACGAGAGCCCGGAAAAAATGAAGGCGTCTTGTCCGCAACAACACAGCGATCAACGGGCCAATGTAGAAGGAAATCAAATGCCGAACGCAGTCTCGGAATCCCATCGAAATCTCGCTCTGCAATTCAAGACCGGCTCCGAGGATCGCTTGATTGCTCGCCGTAACACGCTAGTTGGCCTCTGGGCCGGAGCTCAGCTTGGATTGCCGGAGGAAAGCCGCGCTATTTACGCGCTTGAGGTCATGGCGCACGGCATGACTGATTCAGGGCACGATGATGTCGTCGACAAGATCATACGTGACTTCGCCAAACAAGGCATCCCCATCACCCGAGGGCAGATACTTGTGCAATTAAGCAAGAGTCATCACCGCGTCACGACACAACGCCTAGCAACGGACTGATAAGAAGGGGTTTCCCCCACCATGCCAGAAGTAGTTGATGACCTCATTTCAGGCGGATGATTCATCAAATGCCCTCAGCGGCGCCACTCTCCGGTATTTTTCTTTTTATGATCGGCGCAAATTGGTGTTGACATTATGTTACGATCGATACAAAATGCCCATTGTTGCCGGGGTCGGTTGCGGCCGTTGGATTGGTGGCCGCAGCATAATGCTTAAAAACGGATCACCGCGGGCTCGCGCGCGGATTGGTTAGGTTTCTGGTGTGCGCGCACTGAGAAACCAGGCGATGACTTCACTTAGCATTCACGGTCAGGTGACAACGAGTATGGGCGAGCTACCAATGATTTGAACGGCTCTCGCTGATTCTCAGAATGGTGTTTTGCCACGCCTTCCCACATAAACGAAGAATACGCCGGCGGCTTTGTATGGCAGGAGTAATCAGTGATCATCGCGCAATCGACACAGGGTATCACCAGCGCATCCTGCGGTATCGCCGTGATGGCAAAAACGTCCCGGCCGGGCGGCGCCAAAACGCGTCTTGTGCCACCCCTCA
>CAZMNG010000467.1:0-4370 GCA_964567505.1 uncultured Chthoniobacterales bacterium | reverse complement strand
AATTGGGCAGGACCGCGGCGTAATTGTGACAGACCTCGTAGCCGACCATGCGCTCGACCATCGTCTGTACGAAGTGCTGGGGCGCAAAAAGGCCCTGATTGAAACGACAGTCGAACAGGGGCGGCAACTCTCGCCTATCCATGTCGACCGGCAGACCACCATCGAACAAATTCTGGAGAGGTCATCTTTGGGGACGCCGGAAGCAAAGAAAGTCGTGCGAGACTTGGTCCAAGAGGTTGGACTGGAAAAGGCAACAGAGACGGTCAACGAAGCACTGAGGCGTGCAGACGAGCTAGACGGAAGGCCACAAAGGTATCAGCCGCGCAACCCGCTCGAGGAATGGGCACGCGATGCACTGTGCCAGCTGTCCCTCGCGGATAGCGACCACGCGCGCGAACAGAACGGTATCGGGTTCAACAAGATGGATAACGCCATCGGGCACAAACTTGCCCGTGAGCTTGCCTATACCAGGGCAGACGGCGGCCTGACCGACAAGCAGTGGACGCTCGCCATCAAGCTGTGTACGAAGTACCAGGGTCAGGTGGGGCCAAAACCAAGCTTGGACGAAGTGGTGTCATCGTGACCACAAAGCTTGAACCCATCACACCGTCAGCATGAAAGCATACATTAATCCATATCCCGTTGGGGCAACCGGACCAACCGGTCCAACAGGTCAAGTGGGAGCTACAGGACTTCAAGAGGCGCCCTATCAAGCGAGTCTTACAAAGGTTTGGCCGAAGACGGAGGAGTCACCCACCCAAGCCACATCCAGTCTGGCAGCCGATATCGCCCGCTCCCACAAAGCGCAAGGTCTGGCCGAAGACGGCGGAGTGACCCACCCAGAACCATGCGTCATCTGCGGAGAGCCAACCAGACAGAAAGTTTGCAACAGCTGTTCGGACGTGCTTGAACGGAAAGAGTCCTGGTGGCTCAGAATTGTACGGTGGCTCGCGAAGTGAAAGGGAGCCGATGCTAGAAAAAGATATACTTCCTGGTTTTGATATCAGTGCCCGGATTCGGGCAATTCCGGAGAGTGATCATGAAATGCTAGGGCGCACTGTAAGAGAAGAATTTATGAAGTGGGCGAATGAACAACCGAATCCAAAGCCGTCGTGGCTTGTGCCATGGGACGAACTTTCCGAAGCGGAAAAAGAGGTCGACCGGCGGATTGGACGGAGACTTGCCAACTTAGGAAGAGTTAGGTACTTGGAAGTGTGATATTCTCCCGGAATTAAAGGGACCCAAGAAAAAGGGTCACGCGAAAATATTTCTCATCGGTGTGGTCACGGGGTTGACCATCGCCATTCTCGAGATCGGAACCACGAAACTCAGGAGAAATAATTCATGAACTCTCAAACCGAAACTCAGACCACCGACGTTCCGCAAGACCTCACCGAGAAAGCTATTGCCCGCCTCCAGATCTGGCGTAACCTCTACGACCTCACCGGTGAGATCGATCGCTTGCTCGCCAAGGGTGGCCTTTTAGGGCCGCTCGGCGCCAAGACCGAGGTAGGCCGGATCTTCAGCGCCATCAAACAGATCGGATGCTCCACCGAACTCTACTTCCGGGCCGACGAAGACCTTGACCTCAAAGCCTGTCCGAGCTTGCAACCGCTTCTGCAAGACGCCATCAATCAGGCCAACGCGACCGAAGACGACGAGGTTGTGCAAGCAGGAGAGCGCGACCTCGCGGTCCTGGTTCAGCATCGTAACGGCCGTCGTGCAGGTACACGATGAAACTGTCGTTCACAATCGACGCGTCCGATATGACCCTCGAAGAACTCGCGGCGTTCTCCGACAGGTTACAATACGCAGTAGCGCCAGACTTACCGAGACGGCCACTGCGTGGTGGGCGTGAATGTCCGGTCTGCATGGGAAGCGGCAGGAGCCCTCCACCATCCATACCAGTGTTTGACAGAATGTACGGTGGAGTGTTTCCAGCAGAAATCCTCGCCGCCATTCGCACAGGCGCGGCGGCCGCCATTCGCACAGGCACGACGGAATCGGCGGAAGAGTTTGTTCTAATGGTCAAAAACTTGGTCGAAAACTACTTCGATGGAATGAAAGCGGCTGATGGCCGACGTATCGAGTAACGCGGAACTGCGCAAGGCCGCGCTCGAGAACCTTGCGCAGGTGCGGGCAAAGATCGTTGAGGCGCGCAAATACATACCGGGCGCTCGGTTATTACTCGGCGGTTTTTCAGAGATCAGCGGCCGAGACCTGGCTCTCCAGGAGCTGACCGACGTCGTCTCGCTTCTCGCCGACGTCGTCGAGAAGCACTTGACGGAAGGGGACGAGAAATGAAAAAGGCCATCCACCCAACACTTGTGTGCGGCGCCCCAGCAATGGGCGGCCATCCAACGTGCAAGCTACCGAAGCCACACGCGGGCAGGCACCAGTACACGGAGTTTGACACCGAAGCCAACAAAGAGCGCACCTATTCGTGGGGACAAAACGTGCCTGCGCGGGACGTCCACTTCGAAGAGCGACTGTGGCGCGCACTCGAGGTGCTCCTCTATGTAGCCGAACAGTACAAGTCGCCGGCCGTCAAAGAGGCTCTCAAGGAGTTACTTTCAGAGGATTTCAAACCATGAGCACCCACCACGATGTAGACGATGAACATCTCAAATACGACCTGTCCAAAGAAGAGCGCAACGCCTTCGACATGTACATGGCAGCATGTTTGGGCAATCAACAGAATTACGGGGAGGGCAATATAGATGCAGCTTTCAAACGTACAACTACTATGCAAATGAGACGTTTTTCTACCGTAGCGTTAGCGGCTGTTATAGAACGACGTAAATGTTTGGGGATTGTTCCAGAACATATTCCGTCAGGCTCCGGCATTTCAGAAGGATAAGGACGTCCAGCGGCTCATTCTGTCAACGAAACCGGAAAGCACACACAAGAGGGTACCATGGACATCGCAGCACTAACGGCCTCGTCGACCGACCCGACCACAAGCGGCCTGGGCATCGGCTTCACGGCCATCGCGCTCATCTTCGTCGCCTATTTTCTGCCTGCCATCGTGTCGGCTACGCGCCGTCACCACAATCACGCGGCCATCGTCATGCTAAACTTCTTCCTCGGCTGGACGCTGGTCGACTGGGTCGTGGCAATGGTTTGGGCGGTCACCAACCCGCCGCCGAAGGCATCATAGTCCGTCAAGTTCCGGCATTTCAGAAGGATAACGTTATGACTCTCTACAAATGCAACAACTGCAAAGGACATCCACGGTGCCAATACTGCCGTGGTACTAGACAGGTTCATCGGTATACATGCACCCGATGCTGCCTTCGTGCTGAGCAGTTTCGCGCCAAAGACGACGAGGGCCATTACGCGCATCTGTGTATTGAGTGCTCGATAGCGATCTCATCGGCGGTTCTGAGTTCGCAATACGCTAACCTTGGACCAGCAATGCCAATATGAGCGAAAAGAACGTCCAATCGTTCCTACGCGAGATCAAGGCGGAACTGGCCGCGATGACGCCAGACGACGTTTGCCCATCTGACATGTTTGTGTGCGACGAAGTCTGTCTGCTCTGCGAGGCGCACGAACTACCCATCACCGAGGCGCTCACGAAAGTTCTGTTTCTCGGGCACGACCTTGCGCTTGAGAGCACCGAGTTCAGGTTTCACTTTGTCCAAAAGCACCTCTGCGAGCAACACCGGGTAGCATTTGTCAAATGCATTAGACAAGACGGCCGGACAAGCTTTGGGAGGTGAAAAATTCGCCCGTTCCAGCCAAGATAGTTCTTGAATTCATACAACCAAACGACTAGATTGACACCCTCATCAATTCAACTCGCCTCACACACCAAAGAAACTGGAAGTACCTCATGAAAGCTCAAGCCGCACTTCAGACTGCCCACGAGGGCGCAAAAGGTAAGGTCAAGAAAATGGCAGATGTAACTCAGGCAACTTCCGCACAGACGAACGGCACCAACACAAAGAGCGCGACCGAAGACAAGGTCGAGCACATCCCCCTGTCGGACATCGAAGTCGACTGGGCATGGAACAGCCGCTCGTACGCGAACGTCGTCTCGGAGCACTCCGAGAGCGACAACGAAGCGCAAGGTATCACGGGCCTCACCAAAGGCATCTTTCTCGACGGTCAAAACGAACCCGTCGTCGTGCGTCCGTCGGCGGGCGTTGGCAACGGCAAGATCAAAAAGCCTTATTGTTTGGTGGCCGGATTTCGACGATTCGAAGCTATCCGGCGTCTGAACAATCCCAAGATTTCGACCGAAAAAGAACCGGGCGAGATCTCAGAAGAGTTCGGCAAGCTGATCGCCGAACGCAAGGCAGCCAAAAAGAGCGTCGTGCCGAACTCGGCGGACGGAACTGTGCGCGCTGTCGTTCGCACCATGA
>CAZMNG010000466.1:0-4376 GCA_964567505.1 uncultured Chthoniobacterales bacterium | reverse complement strand
GCGTTTCTTTTCTGGCGTTGGATTTCTATCACGGGCGGCCCCGATCCAATTACGCAAACATGGTTGTTCGATAAATGGCATCTCGGACCGTTACGCCTGATCAACTTCGCCGTAGCCGCTTCCGTCACCGCGACGTGCCTTAAGTATCTGAATCGCTGGGAAGCGCCATTGCGACCATTTTTGCTGATCGGTCGTCACATGCTGCCTGTTTTCTGCAGCCAAATCTGTCTTTCTGTCTTGCTCATTGGCCGCACGGAGTCTGGCTTAACTATTGAGCCGATCACCTCTGCTTTAGTAATCTGTCAGCTGCTCACCGCACCCCTGTTCGCCTGGTTTTTGGAATTGTGGTCGGTCGCAAAGCAATCGGCTCGCCCAATACCTCCGGCGCTAGGCGCTAAGCACCAGATCTCGCTCGCGGAGATACGCATGCAAAGGCATCCCTTGCCTTCTCGTACCGTCAGGCAACCAGTTTTACACCCGCTCTAGAACGCTCTTCTAAAAAATGCAAAGCGAAAGGAATGTACTAACGAAAAACAGAAGATATGGAAGCAGTAATATTCAACCTGATTAGTACACGTAAAGAGACGTTAGGTCCTGAGTCGGTCGGATGAAGACTAGCCCCACTTCAATCCTCGCCTGTAGCCCTCTGGCCGGGCACGCCGCAGACCGAAAGATAGGTATGTTTCTTGCCGCTCGACGCCCGCTCCTGATCGCGCTTCTGGTTGCGGGGGCGTTCTTCATGGAGAATCTCGATGGCACGGTGATTGCCACCGCGGTGCCGCGGATGGCTCGGTCATTCGGTGTCAGTCCGGTCGATCTCAACATCGGCATAACCGCTTACCTGTTAACGCTGGCTGTTTTCATCCCTATCAGCGGTTGGCTGGCCGATCGGTTCGGAGCGCGAACCATATTCGGTAGCGCGATTGCGATTTTTACGGGTTCATCCATTTTTTGCGGTATCAGCAAGCGGCTATGGGTATTCACCGCTGCGCGAGTCCTTCAAGGACTAGGAGGGGCGATGATGGTGCCGGTGGGGCGGCTCGTCGTATTGCGCACCACCGCGAAGCAGGATCTACTGCGTTCGATTGCCTATATCACTTGGCCCGGACTGGCGGCCCCTATATTAGGTCCACCCGTCGGTGGTTTTATCACGACTTATGCTTCGTGGCGTTGGATCTTTCTCCTGAATGTCCCTCTAGGGATTTTAGGGGTGGTTATCGCTCTTCTACTCATACCGGGCCATCGCGAGAGCGTGACGAAGCCATTTGACTGGATCGGATTCGTATTGAGTGGCGCAGCCTGCGTGAGCCTGATGTACGGTTTGGACCTGATTGGTCGCCAGGAAATCCACTGGCTGACCACAGGCCTTCTTCTCGCTGGCAGTTTCATCCTGGGAATAGGAGCTGTGCGGCATTTTCGCCGGCATCCTTACCCATTGATCGATCTTTCGTCACTTCGAGTACCAACATTTGCCGTAACCATCTGGGGCGGTTCGCTCTTTCGTATTGCCATTGGCACGACGCCGTTCCTGCTGCCGCTCATGTTCCAGATCGGATTTGGAATGAATGCCTTTTCATCGGGGCTCCTGGTTCTTGCGGTGTTCGCCGGCAATCTTCTAATGAAACCGGCTACCACGCCGGTGCTTCGCCGTTTTGGATTCCGTACGGTTCTAATCGGGAATGGCCTGCTGGTCGCAACGACGATTTTCGCGTGCGCCCTCTTCTCGGCGTCCACTCCGACGGCGATCATTGTGGTTGTGCTGTTTGCCGGCGGTTTGTTCCGGTCGATGCAGTTCACGGGATTGACCTCACTCGGTTTTGCCGACATCCAGCAGTCCCTAATCAGTGCAGCGAGCACCTTGTCGAGTATGGTTCAACAGATGACATTTGGCTTGGGCGTTGCCTTCGGCGCGATCGCGCTGCGCCTTGCCGGTCTGTTTCATTCGGCAAACGGCAGCTCGTTGACGGTTGGTGATTTCCGCATCGGCTTTAGTCTTGCCGGATTGGTTGCCCTCGTGGCAGTAGTCGATTGTCTCGGCCTGGCGCCAAATGCGGGCGCCGAAGTGAGTGGCCATCGGCCTGCTGAAGCCCCTAGCCCCCGAAAATCACGCGCCGGGAGAAGGTTTTCCTGGCGGCCTGCGCCGTGAGTTCTGACAACGGAAAAACGATTGCCTCGAACAGCAGCTCACGATCGCCTTCCATACAATCATAAAAATTTTATTTGACACTGAAACCTTACATGCAAGTTTCCATGTAACAATAACCCAAAAGAAGATATGAATAGAAAACTCGAAGGAAAAGTGGCGCTCATCACGGGGGCGAGCGCCGGTATTGGACAAGCCTGCGCTCGGGCATTGGCTGGCAAAGGCGCCCGGCTCGTCCTCACGGCCCGTCGGCAGGAACGTCTCGATGCGTTGAAAAAGGAGGCTGAATCGCTCGGATCAGACACCGTCGTTTTCGCGGGCGACGCCCGCGAAGAGCAAACGGCGATTCAGACCGTAAAGGCTGCCGTCGACGCATTTGGACGGCTGGACATCTTAATCAACAACGCGGGCGCCGGGAACTACAAGAACCTGGTGGATACCAGCGCCGAGGATTACGACGGCCTCATGGACACTAATGTGCGCTCGACCTTCCTCTTCACCCGGCACACCGTACCGGTAATGCTTCAGCAGAAGTCGGGAACGATCCTGATGATTTCGTCCATGGCAGGCGTTTACGGGTTTGGCGGCGAGGCAGTGTATTGCATGACGAAGTTTGCGCAGGTCGGCTTCGCCCAGGCGCTCGACCGTGAGCTTCGCGAGAGTGGAATCAAGGTAGGTGCGATCTGCCCGGGTGGAGTTAAGACCGAGTTTGCCATCGGCAAAGGCCGTACGAAAAAGGGAGTTGCCGAATCGGAAATGCTCGATCCCGAAGATGTGGCCGGCGTGGTGCTCCTGGTCTGCACGCAGTCGGCCAAATCGCGAATTATTGAGATTCAGATGCGCACGATGGCCGAATCACTCGCCTAGAGGGGGATAACTGGAGTTCTGATTAAGCATAAGGAGCAGAAGATGAATAAGGAATCTCTAGGTATGGAAATGATAAAAATACCTCACACCGACCTGGAAGTATCCCGCTTAGCCGTGGGTTGTATGGGTTTGGGCGGCGGTTGGGAAGCAAATGTCCAATTGACGAAAGACCACGAACGCCAGGCTCGGGAGTTCCTCGATGCGGCCGAGGAGATCGGCGCCAATTTTTTCGATCATGCCAATATCTATGGTCGCGGCCGGGCCGAAGAGATTTTTGGCCGGGTACTGAAGGAAAGACCGTCCCTGAGGGACAAGATCGTGATTCAGTCAAAATGCGGGATCCGCTGGGCGGACGATCCGCCCGGAACACCCCAACGCTTCGATTTCAGCCGCGACCACATCCTCGAAAGTGTCGATGCGATTCTGGCGCGGTTAGGTATCGACCGCTTGGAGATTCTGTTGCTGCATCGTCCGGATCCCCTTTGGGAAGGGGAGGAAATCGCTGAAGCCTTCCAGAAACTCCGCGCTTCGGGCAAGGTGCGCTATTTCGGGGTTTCCAACCAGAACCGGTTCCAAATGGAATATCTCCAATCCTTTTTAACGGAACCCCTGGTGGCGAACCAGGTGGAGATGAGCCTGCTGCACCATGGCTTTGTCGAGGTTGGCATTTCCTTCAACCAAAACTCGCCCCGCTACCCCGACGGCTGGGAAGGAACCATGGAATATTGTCGGACGAAGCGTGTTCTGCTCCAAGCCTGGAGCCCGTTGGCCCAAGGTATCTTGATGGGTAACCTTGATGGTGAGCCCGAGAACATAAGAAAGACGGCCGCCCTGGTCCAGGAATATACCCGGCGTCACGAAACTACCTCTGAGGCCATTTTGCTGGCGTGGCTTCTCAAACATCCGGCGAAGATCCAGCCCGTATTGGGAACTACGCGCCCAGATCGGTTGCGGGCCTGTGCCAAGGCACTTTCCGTGCGTCTGAGCCGCGACGAATGGTACTCTCTTTTTGCTGCAGCCCGGGGAGCATCAATGCCTTAAGCTCCCACCTGACCGTGACGGGCCCATCCTCCGCCTTCGGCGCAAACGGAAACTCGTGTGCAGTTCTTAAGAACCTGTCTGAGAATGCATGAAGTATGGTGGTGGGATGAATGAGCTTCCACCTTATGGTGCGAAGACTCGCCTGAGCATTCTCAGACAGGTTCTAAGATGAACGACAGCTTGAGGAATACCTGCGTCGGTATTCGAACTGTGGGTTCGAATCCCGGCCCATCCGCCCGCTGCATCACGGCGCGTGTCCCTGTTGCGATCGCGATGCGAAAACGATACTGGTTCGCGTCGGAGCAGGTAAATCATGGCGCGGCGG
>CAZMNG010000465.1:0-4376 GCA_964567505.1 uncultured Chthoniobacterales bacterium | reverse complement strand
GCGGGTGGTCCAGCTGGAAGGATCCGTTTTATGGAATTGGGGAGCTGAACCTTGCGCCCGGTAGAGTCGACGAAATCGCTTGCCCATGAAGGCTCCAAGAAGGCGGCTTCGAGAGCAAGCGGAGACAGCAGTAGGGAACGGCGCGAAAACATTTGAGCCTCCCGATTGAGGAGTTATCAGAAAAAGCGAATTCGTTTCCTCGACGGTCTTTTCAAGGTCATTCGTCTTTAGGTCACGAAGGGGACAGTCCGTCTCTTTTAAAGGATTCTACGAACCATCGCCGCGACTCATGCTTCTGCCGAACGGGTTCGAGGACACGAGGCAACGTCGGCTTTCAGCACGTTTCGAACCTTAATGACGTAGCGTTGTTTCCAGTTGCCCTATCCGCTCTCCCTCATCTAAGCATTTTCATTGCTACTCTCTTGAAATTATCACCTATTCATGCAAAGAGTTCTTCTTTAGGTACCAAACGCCTAGCCGTGTCTCTTTGACAGAGAGAGCGATAATCGGCTTACTCGAATCGAGGGACTTGAAAGCTTTCTGCCCATAATGGATCACTGCTCGGAAGGATACTTTGTCTCGCCCTGGTGGCCCAAGGACCACACGTAAGCTGCGACTGCCTTAAGATTTTCATCAGAAAGTTTTACGCCGCCCGTCGGCGGCATGGCACCGGGGTGCTGCTTTGGTTCAGGCACGCCATTTTTGATCGTTTCGGTTATGGAGGCTAGGCTGCCATCACCCCAGAGCCAAGTCCCGCTGCTGAGGGCCGGACCCACAGGCGTGCCGACGCCCTCGGCACCGTGACAACCGGCGCAGGTTGCGCCCGCAACGTCGCCTTGAAAAATCTTCTTGCCCAAGGTGACCTCGCCGCTTGTCGCTCCCGGCGGAACCGATAAAGCAGCCAACTCTGTACCGGCGTTAGGATGGATACCTTCCGGAGGAAGAACTTCCGGCGATGTTGTGACTTCGACAGTTGGCGACGGTGCGGCCTCTATGTTTGTAACGCTCGGATCACCGTTGAATGTGACGCGCCAGATACGCCCCGCCTTGTCATCGGAGATGTAGAGAGCTCCATCGGCTCCCACAGCTACTCCGGACGGACGGTGCGCCGCCCGGCCCGGGTCCTTATACTTCCCGGCAAAGCCATCGGCAAAGATCACATACTTGCCTGAGGGCTTGCCGTCGGCGAGTGGCTGGAAGACAATGTTGTAACCTTGCTGCGGACCAGGAGCGCGATTCCATGAGCCATGGAAAGCGATGAACGCACCGCCAACATAGGGCTTTGGAAATTGCGTGCCCTTATAAAGCTTGAGATCATTCGGCGCCCAATGCGCCGGAAACGCGACCAATGGCGGTTCGGCCTTATCGCAAACACTAATCATCTTGCCACCGTCGCCGCCATACTCTGGTGCCAGCACCAATTTGTTCTGCGTAGGATCGAAATAGCAATTCGGCCAGCCGTACCAGGCACCGTCTTTGACGGTCATCACTTCCTCAGCCGGAAGCTCTAAGCCCTGTCCCATTGCGTAGAGTTCTGGCCAATCCTCATGCAGCTGGTCGCGACCGTGCTGGGTGACAAACAAACGGCCAGATGTGTCGAAATCGAATCCCTCGCCATTTCTGACGCCACTGACATAACGCTCCTTTGCCGAAAAGACCTGGGCAGTTTTGTTAGCGTCGTATTTCCAAATACCAGCCCGGGTTTCAAGCTCGGTGCAGGGCTCATTGCCGAGCGAATGGGGCATCCGGTTCTTCATCTCACAGGCATTCGTCGCTGATCCCATCGATACAAACAAATTGCCTTCTGCGTCGATCGCAAAAGGATGCATTGGATGGTCGCCATTAATCGGCATGCCGCTGAGAACAACTTCCCCCTGACCCGTTGGCGCAACCTCGCCCGCCTTCAAGTCATAGCGAAGGATCCGGTCATTAACTTCAGCATAGAGCCCATGCTTATAGAGGGCGATGCCTGTACCACCGTGGCTGCCTTCGTCGAAAGTCTGCCCAAAGCGGATGTTCACATCTGCTTCGCCAGCACCTTTGGTGTCCTTCAACGCTACCAAAAATCCGCCCGCGCGAGGCTTATCGTTGCCGTAGTAACGGCCGCTCCAGGTATTGACGAAAACCGTCCCGTCGGGAGCCACTACGATTTGGCGAGCGTGTCCAATGTTGTCGGCGAAAATCGTCGCGCAGAAGCCCTTTGGCAGTGTGATACCGCCTCCGCCACCCGAGCACGATGACGACGTTTTCTGTGCAAGCCCCTCGGCAAATACCGGAGCTTGGCCTGCCTGAGCTCCAACGGCAAAGGCGGCTAGACACACCACACGCCATTCCCATTTCTGAATCGCCTTCTGCATTTTTAGCTCCCGGAATCCGGCTACCCGAGACGTAGCTAAGTGCCACAGTCAGTTACTAATTTCACCCTCTCGTTCCTAAGTCCCCTAAAGCGACCGGAACGATTTGAAACGGAAGGCGCGGCGGACCATTTTCTTTCGGGTTGAAGAGATGTGGCAGTTGACCTTCCGTGACAAAAGCCGTGCCGCCCACCTTTACAACCGCTGTGGGCTCGTTGAGCCCGTCCTTGATGGTTCCGATAACAACCTTATCGTCATTCACGGTGACGAGGTCGAGCGAACCGCCTCCCTCTATCATGAGGAAGCTCCGACCGCTGACGAGCCGTAGCCCATCCGGTAGTTTCAATGGGCGCGACGTTTCAAGCTTTGTGACGGCGCCTGGTTTGCCGTCCTTGACTTCGATGCGGAAAAAATCGCCGGCGCTGAACGTATTGACATAGATGTTGCCATCGCCGCCAATGGCGATGCCATCAAGACCAATACCGCTCGGAGGTTGAAACTGCTTATTTTCGACCCAAACTTCCAAGGCTGTCGCACCAGGCTTCAATTGCAGGATTTGCGGCTTGAGGGAATTAGTGATGTACACCGTCCCGTCGCTGGCAACGGTCATATCGTTGCAGAGGTTCGATTCGCCTGGCAATGGGACACTTATCTTGCCGTCACCTGTCGAAAGATCGAAACCTTTGAGGTGACTGCCGCTTGCGGAACCTGGCGCAAGAACACCCCGACCCGAGGCATCATTTGAGCACATCCACAAAGTGTTTGACTTTGCGTCGGCGAAAACGCCAAAGGTTGAACGGCTTCCAAATGCTGCCGGTGCAATCCATCCCTCAGCTTTCGTTGCATTGGGTTTGATCCGTGCGATGCCACCCGACGCAACGCTGCTCACGTACAAGGTGCCGTCCGGGCCCGCGGTGACGCTTTCCATAAAAGCGCGATCACCAGGAACTTCGATGGGCCGAAGTGCTTCGGGCCGAAGTGCTTCGGCGGCCAGGCACCGGTCGAAGTCGAATGCGACGAAGGCTGCAGCTATCGCGAGCGACGCGCTGATCAGTCGTAGATTCTGCATGTCATTCAATCCATTTTGTGGCGTGCAGATGCTGCAGCTCGTCTAGATAACTGACGAGGCGCCAACGTTCACTTCGAACTTGCGGGAGATTTGGTTGCAGCTCTTCTTGATGGCGCCCTCGAAGCCGTAGCCCGTATCGTTGACAATAAGTTGATGTTTTACTTTCGCGACTCGATTGCGCGCAGAAGGACAACCGTCGCACGCTGCCTTTCTTGTTCTGCACCGTTGACATTTGGCGGCGTTACAGGAAAATGGCCAAGAGTTGCACGTTTCCAACATACGCAAGTCGATTGAAGCCTCTTTGCAAAGTGGTCTCCGAAATTGCGGGCGGTTGCGGTCGACCTTCACCCTACGCCTTCGAGTCCCGCTGGATAAATGACGTTTTTTCATGCCCGTATTACTCTGCTTGATATCGAAAGTTCCTTGTCCGAACGCTGGCGACGCGCGCGCGGTCGGCTGCGGCACGCTGCTTATCCTGCTGAACGAAAGTACTGGCGCGGCTCGATTCCGGCAGCAATCGGAGGCAACGCTGAAAACATAAGCTCGCCGTAAGTTGCTCTCACCGCGACGCGAAGTAGCGATTGCCCGTGACTAACTTGAACATCGCAGAGAAGGTTGAAAAGCGAACCTTCAGACGCATTGGGCCACAACTTGGCCGCAAACAAGAGACATTTCCTAAATTGGTCACAATCGAGACTTCTGCCGGCGCGACTTCTTGAGGGGCTCATCGCTCGCGCCACTCAGCTCAGCGCTTCCCTGAGCGCGGCCAAGAGCACCGATGGGTCGCGGCCCCTTGTAAACAGGCGGAGTCGTCAAGCCCAATCCGAGAAGAGCTTTGACCGCCATCTGAGCCGTACGCACGGAGTTTTCGACCGTGAACACAACATCATCCAGCGCCTCGCTGAATTGGCCAACGAATGCGAGATTTTGCGAGCCCTGGGGAATGACCCCGG
>CAZMNG010000464.1:0-4380 GCA_964567505.1 uncultured Chthoniobacterales bacterium | reverse complement strand
ATCAATTCGCGGATCGATCGCCGTTCGTAAAGCGCGCCCAGCGTGTTTGCAATGTCCCACGATTGATCGCCCATCGCTGGCTCAAAAAACGCCGTATGCCCGTCGTTCAAGTAAAGCACCGGATACCGGTGATCGTTGGTATCGTAGTTTCGAGGCAAGAAGACGTCGATTCTTCTCTCAGCACAGCGGGAATTCTCAGGTCGAAATGGCCGATATCTGTGAAAATATCCTGCAGTATGTCCCTGATCATTGACCGAGAAATTCCGATTGCTGACGCCGATATAGCTGCGATCGAACATGGCTTAGCAATGCATTGCGACTTCCTATGCGTCGGATAGGTTGTTTATCCTTGCCAGTTCTGCGACGACCTCGTTTCGTTCGAGAATTGCGGGCGCGTAGGCAGGACTTCGCTCGAGAACCTGCCGAAGGTTCGAAAGAGCCGCAGTTAGGTAGTGCCTGCCCTTTTCCTTTCGCGAGAGATAGAGTTCAATTTGTGCCAGGTGCTTATGCGCTGCGCCCCAGGCGCAGAGGGTCTCAATTTGGTCCGCCTGATAGTTCCCGGCTGCTTCGAGCCAGGTTACGATCCTTTCCACATTCTCTAGAAAAAAGCGCGAATCTGCGTGGTTCGGATCATAGGATAAGCCGCGTTGAAACATTAGAACGGCGTCCTTGAATTGGCGGGTTGCGGCTTCTCGGTCCAAGACATGCAATTCAACTTGCGCCAAATGAACGTGCGCCATGCCTAGCTCACAATAGGCATAGATATAATCAGGCTTCAGGTTGATCGCTCGGGTATACGCTTCGACGCCCTTTGTATAGGCAGCGTGTGCCTCACGCGGCTGATTAGCCGAAAGGAGCCTATCTCCCTCCCAAAGCCACAGGTGCCCCCTGCGGAACAATGATTGTGAACAGCCGTCTGGGTATTTTTCTTCATAGCCTTTAACCCCGTCTTCTTCGTAAAATAGCTGTCTGGACCACGTTATGCCCGTTCTTCTGATTTCGGCCGGCGTCCCGGCGATCAGCGCGTTGCATATCAGACCTCCTGATTCATCTTTGATCGGCTGGTTGATAAGCGCGCCATAACCGACAATGCAATTATCTCCTATCTGCGCACCTTTCATGAGCCTTGCGTTCGCCGCGAACCACACATGCTTGCCGGTGGCAATCCGTTTCGCGAGGTTGACCCGCTCCAATGTGTCCACGTTAAAAACCGGATGACCGTCGCCGGTAGAAAAAACGACCATGGTTGAAATCATGCTGTCCTCGCCGATATCGATCGAGGTCTCCAGTTCGCTGCACGAAAGAACGGTACTTTGGATTGAGGTTTTATCGCCAATCCGAATGGAACAACCGTATCCATCGAGAAAAAATTCGGCATTCATCAGGACGTAAACCTTCGCGCCAATCTGCAGAGAATTGTCAGAGCCCTTGCAAAAGATCGTTGTGTTGGGAAAGCTGCCCGCCTCTCCAATGCAGATACTGTTCCTGTTCCCTCGAAAGTTCCCTGCCTCCCTGTCAGCGTGAATTTGGATCCGGCAATTTTTAAGCTTGGCGCCTTTGCGCAAAGTGATGGCATTATTGTCGCCGTCTATTTCCAGTTGGAGGCCCGCGATTGTCACGTCTGTCTCGACCTGAATCGTGTTGCCCAACCCGCACACGGTCCCGTTGAAGTCGGTTATCGATGATCCCTGACCAATCCGAAGCGCGGCCTGGTTACCGATGATGCTATGGCAGCTCTCTGCACATAACTGATTCGAAACGGCAAATTCTCCATTGGATCCCTGGCCGATCGTAGTATTCGCGCTCATCTCCTCGAATTCAAATACCACAAATTCCAAGGGATTTGCGAGAGATGCAGTCACGAAGAATGGACCAATATGCGACCCAACATTGGATTGGACGCGAATGACCATTGTTCTTTCGCTGAGGTATTCTGCCTGCGCCGAGCGGATCGCAGCGACGCCCACGGCCGCTGTGAGTACTCGACAGCTGCCAATTCTGCCTCAGCGGGGGAAACTTCTGAGCTCCGTCGGATCAGCGCCGGTTTCCTTTTGAACCACCGTTGGCACGCCAACCTGCAAAAACCGGCGTCCTTCGACAAGCTGCCAGGCAATCAGCCCTGGGACGCCAAGCGTTATTTCGCGTACTCTTCGAATCAAAGCCAGCGCAAGCGCGGATTCACCTGAGATGCCGAGCAGGCCACCGACGACGAGGTATCCGCCTTCACGTACGCCAAGTGCCCCGGGGATGAAGCACAGGGCGGACTGTACCCCCTGGCCGACACTCTCTAGAATGAGTGCTTTGTCGAAGCCGGCCGGAACCCCGAGTGCATGCAGTCCAATCCATACCTCGCCCGAGCCCACGATGAACGATATCATGGTAACCAGGCAGCATGCGGCAACGGCACGGCGCCTCCCGTAAACTTTGCGAAGCGTTTGATCGACCTCGCCACCTTTGCCGACCAGCGAATGCCATTTCGGATCCTTGGCGCACCGTGATATAATTGCCCCAAATAATCGAACCAGTCCGACCCGTTGGACGAAATAGAATCCTGCGACCGCTGCGATTGCGACCGGAGCACCCAGCAAAGCCGGCCCCAGCAGCTTTGTTTGTCCGGTCACCAGAATTAGAAGACTCAACCCCAAAAGAGTAAACAATGTCTGAATGAACACACTGACGGTGATGTCCACGAGTACAGTCGCCGTCGCTATTGGAATCGGGGTGCCATGAAGCACCACAAGCCGTGCCCGCAGAATATCTCCTCCCACTTGAGCCGCAGGCACAAGGTTGCTGAATGATTCTCCCAGCCAACGCACCCAATACATTGTTCGCAGGCGTAAGCGATTCTCCGGCGGAAATAGGATTGACCATTCGAACGAATCCAGAAACAGAGGAAACAGGTGATAACGCCTTTACCGGGCAGGGTCTTGATCCAGTTCTTCGCCGGCTTGCCAGCGGGCGCCTCGTGCCATGAACCAGGCGCTGGCCCACGACGGGCCGTGCCTGATCGAGGTGCCCATCGACCCGCATGACTGCAGCAAGAAACTCCGCGAGTGGAACAGCCGCGTGGCTGTCGCCAATGGCCGGCCTGCGAAGCGGAGCGGCTCAAACGTCTGAGACACGTTGGCTGTCTTCCGTCTCGACTTTACAACTCGGAGGCAGCATACTGTTGATGTCATGAGCCCATACACGGGGGATTTCTGGAAGCGCGGCGAAACCCTAGGTGAACATCTCGAGCGTCGAGGCATTGATCGGCGGGAGTTCCTGGCTTGGTGCGCGCGGATGGCGGTGCTAATGGGCCTCGGCCCGATGGTTACCGAGGGAGCTGAATCGAGCGCGGGCAATGCACTGGCCGCCAAGCTCGAAGCCTTGAAACGGCCCGTGGTCATCTGGCTTCAGCTCCAAGAATGTACGGGATGCCTGGAGAGCACGTTGCGTTCCTATAGCACAGGCATCGGCGACTTGGTGCTCAACCTCGTCTCCATGCAATACGTGGAACTGCTCATGGCCGCCGCAGGCCAGCAGGCCAACGAAGCGTTGGAGGACGCTTCCAGCCAGGAGCATATCCTGTTGATCAATGGATCCATCCCGCTGGGGGCCAACGGCGCCTACTGCACCATAGGCGGTGAAAGCGCGGAGGTCGTGTTGCGCAAGGCTGCGGCAAAAGCCGAGTATATCCTGGCCGTCGGCGCCTGTGCCTATTACGGATGCGTGCAGGCCGCCAGGCCGAACCCGACCGGAGCGACCGGGGTCCAGGAGATTCTCACCGACCGCCCGGTCATCAACGTCCCCGGGTGCCCGCCGATCGGCGAGGTCATCACCGGCTGCATCACCTACCTGCTGACCCAAGGTCACGCGCCGCCTTGCGACATAGAAGGGCGTCCGCTGTTTGCTTATGGGTCGCGAATTCACGATAACTGTCCGCGACGGGCTTTTTATGATGCCGGCCAGTTCGTGGGCCAGTTTGACGATGCCGCCGCACGGCAGGGCTATTGCCTCTATCATGTGGGCTGCAAAGGTCCCGACACGTTCGCGGCTTGCCCCGTGGTGAAATGGAACGGCGGCACCAGTTTTCCCATTCAATCCGGCCATCCCTGCATCGGATGCACCGAGAAGCACTTCTTTGACCGGATGACGCCGTTTTACTCAACGCTGCCGACCGTGCCAGGGGTCGGGGTCGAAGCCACGGCCAATGAAATCGGCGCCGTGGCGCTTGGCGCGGCGCTGCTCGGAGTTAGCGCCCACGCTGCAGGATCCGCAATCGGTCTCCGGAGGGAGCGAATGAAGGAAGACGCCGTGGTCTCACTCCCGGTCCTGGGGGAAGGTGGCGGCAAAAAGCCGGAAGACGGCGGCGACAAAAAGCCGAAATAAAGAGAAAGG
>CAZMNG010000463.1:0-4383 GCA_964567505.1 uncultured Chthoniobacterales bacterium | reverse complement strand
ACCCTCACCTGTTGGATTGAGCGAACCGGCGACGGGGACGACATTCCGACCCTGGGCCTCCGTCCGGCCATCGCCAGGCCATCGCCGGACTCCAGCCTCGCCCGGCACGCTCCGGCGGCTGCCGGACCGATACGCCTTCGGCGCCTAACATAACGCCCTTTACCCCGTCCCTCAGCAACTATGCGCCACGAGTCAAGGTTTCACCTCTAGACCGGCCGCTCGAGCCAGCGCCGCTTGATTGCTATCGAAGATGAATAGTTGGTCCGCCTTTTGTTGAAGTGCAGTTGCGACATGAAGTATATCGAGCGCCCTATGGCCTCCGGTTACCGTATTTGCTGGCCGCTCTTGTGGTCGGCGGTCTAGGGCCGTCATCGGCGAGAGTGCCGCGCTATTGAATCTGCAAGCTTTGATTTCGATGATTTTTCGCAATTCAGAATGCTGCGAAAAATGGGCCCCTAGAAGATATCTTTCGCATGTTACCAGGGACGGGTAATTTGAAAGTGTTTGCGAATAAACGCAGTCATTGCGACGAAAAGTCTTTTGAATTAATCGGGAAGTATGACTGGTTTGCAACAGAACAAAATTTTAAATTTGATCTCGATCGCGTTGATTATTGGATGACGAATGCGCTGAAGAAGTGAAATTATCCCGCAAGATTGCCAAGCTCCGAACGGGGGAGGCATGGTCGAGTCTGGTCAGTGCGTATTACCGCTGGCGAAAGCCGTTCAATGCCTCGGATATGGTTCGCGAACTCGAATCAAAAGGGTTCGACAAGATCCGTTCCAAATACGCGAATCCTGACGACAAAAAGGGATGGCCAAAATACGTCGACGCCAGTCAATGGCTTAATCTTGCAATCAGACAAGCCCAAGCACTTCACCTTCTCCGGCGAAAGGCACTTCGCATCCTCGATGTTGGAAGCGGGGCAGGATATTTTCTGTTCGTTTGCAAGCACCTTGGACACACTGGCATGGGCCTCGATCTGGATCGGCCTTCGATGTATGCGGAGATGTTCGAATTGATGCAAATTCCTCGCTGCATTTGGCGAATTGAACCGTTCCGACCACTCCCTGATCTCGGGTCAAAATTCGACTTAGTGACTGGATTCGCTGTTTGCTTCAACTCGCATGGCTCGGAAAACGTCTGGAAGGTCAAAGAGTGGAAATATTTTTTGAACGACGTTCAAAGGAATGTCTTGGCCGAGGCGGGCGAAATCTATTTCGAGCTGAATCCTGAACCGTGGGGGTACTACACGCCAGAACTTGCCGAGTTTTTTCGCGACCGTCGTGCGCAAGTGGAAGGGAAGAGGATCTGGATCAGAGGCTAACCTCGGCTGCGCCTCGGCGGGAGCTTGCCAGCTTGAATACAAGCTTCATCTGTCCATTTCACACTCTGACAGCCGAGGACGCGGAAGACGAAAAAGGTCTGGCGGCGTCGAGAAATGATGCAGGCACCGCTGAGCGAATTGGCGAACGACGCCTAACGCGCCGGTGAGCTTCTCCCATGTCCTCGCACCCGCCAATGCGAGAAAACAGCCAGCGAAGAACGGCTCGAAAGGGAACGTGGAGCCATAGGGTACCCGCGTGTTGGGATTTGGCATGCTGGTCCAAATCAAAGGGAGCAGCTGGATCAAAAAGAAACCGAGAAGAAACCGGAATTCACGTGGGCCCATTTTGAGGGCCGTACACATTCCTGCGACACTCAGAAGGAACAGTATTGGCAACTTCTCAGCTCCTATTGGGAGTACTATGCAGACGTTGCACGAACCGTATGCGAGGCGCCAGATGACATCCGCTAAGTTGTGGGTTGCCGCATAATCATGCCAAGAATAACGAGGCCGTATTCCGAAATCGTGAGCCAAGTGGTAGGTATCGACCCACAAAAAGTTAGTCAGATATCCTGTGTACAGCGGGTCCTCGAAATAAATGAGCCTCGGAAGCCAGGAGGGGATCGTGACAACGATGAATAGTAGCCCGGCGCCCACATACCTAGGAATCAGTCGCAACAACGTCCTTGAAAGAGGCGGAGGCCGTTCTCCGAATCTCGATGGCATGACAGTTTCCGCCAGGAGCAAAACAGCAAAACACGCGGCGGCACCAAAAATGCCGTTGGGGCGTGTGAGGTAAGCGAGCCCCAGGGAGACCGCTGCGAGCAAAAGCCAGAAAGTCTTTCCCTCTCGCAACAATTGGAGAAACGCGATGATAGCCCAGACCAGGAACAAAACATAAAGCGGCTCTGTCAACAGCCGTTCGCCCGCTATTCGCCACATAAACAGATTGCCGGCAACACAGAGTGCGCAAATCATCGCAATTCTTGCACTTCGGAACAAGCGGAGAACGCCGAGATAAACTGATCCGATGACGAGTGTCATCGCCGCAACATTGACCTCTCCCAGAACAAAGAGGTTTCCATTACCAATCTTGCTAGCGACTGCCAGTGCGAAGGGGTAAAGAGGCTCGCGGTGTGGCGCTTGCCGAATGTAATCCATGGTGAAATTTCCCTGCAAAAAACGATGAGCGAACTCGAGGTAATGCTGCGAGTCTGTCGAAACCAATGTTTCCCTTCCCTGCGCCGCGCGAGCGTCCATTGCCCGGATGTTGATGACCAAATAGACCGAGGTGACGATGAAGTAGAGCGCCATCAGCAACACCAGGAAGCGAAATTGGCGTAGATCACTTTTCTGCGGTTTCTGGAGAGCATCTGTCAATTCGGCCGCCACGGTACGAGGAAAGTCCTTAATCCAGAGAATTGTTCCACCGGGTAACGAGTTCGAAAAACGCCCCGATCTCACCGCATCGAGTGTGCGCTGCCGGACTCAATTGCCCGGGCCATAGCCAAACAGTAAGCGGCAAGTACGCGCTTCCGAAAATGGTCCCATGTGAAGTGCTCCAAGATCCGTTCGCGTCCAGCCACGCCATACTGACGGACCAAGTCCGGGCGGTCGTACAGAAATTGGATCGCAGAGGCGAGAGCGTTAGGCTCATTGGGTGGAATGATTATTCCGTTCAATCCGTCCACCACGACGTCGCCAGCTTCTCGCGTTGTGATCTGCGCGAGAGCGCAGGCTGAAGCTTCGTAGGTCGTTTTAGCGCTGCCTTCGAGCGAAGAAGGAAAAACGTGAACGGAACCCGCCCGAAACACATTTTCCACGTCCCTCCTGAAGCCGAGCACTTTGACATTTGCCGGCAAGTCCACAAGATACGGCTTGATTTCGTCGTGCGGATAGCCGGCGAGCCAAAGTTGCGCACTCGGAAGTCTAAGCTTCTTCCATGCTTCAATCAGGATATGCACTCCTTTCCGCTTAGTCAAAGCACCAACGAAAACGGCGCGAAAAAGAGGCGGAGGGGGGCCAGGCTGAAACCGGCGCTCATCGACTCCTTGCGGCATACTGAACAACTTATGGTTCGGAAATCCCAGAACACGAAACGAGTCTGCCGCCTTTTCCGACTCTACAAGAAGCAAGTCTGCCAATTCATATTCTTCCAAAGATTCCTGGCGTCTGATTTGCAAGCGATTCAGCCAACGCTCGGGGATCGGAGCATTCTCCATCGCAATCTCGTGTTCCGTTTTCGCCGGAAGCACCTTGCCCTTCTGCCGGTGCCAGGTCGGAATCTCAAGTAGCGACGGAATCCCCAGCGATTTTGCGACTCTTAAGGCGTGTAAGCCGCAGCCGGACCAGACATGAAAAAGGTCAAAGCGACCAGTCCTGAGAAATTGCGCAGCCACGCCCGCCACCGCACGCTTCTTCGCTGCGTAATAATACTTTCGGTCCATATTCGATAGGGATAAGAGCCGTACCGGATGGAATCGAAGCGTTTTCATTTTGCGCCGATCGAGATCCGGAGCGTGGGCGCCGTACGATATGGCTTTGCCTAACAAGTGCTCGATTCCCTTAAGAGTTTCATGGGCTACTAGGTCCAAGCCAACTTGGCCGATTCGCGCCGAGGTCGCGTAAAGCACACCCTTCGGTAAATGTTCTTGAGACATTGCGTTTAGCCCGACTTTTTTGCGACAGTGTTTCTAAGCTGATTTCCTTGTTGATTGCTACTTGTGTTGCCGGTCGATGCCCCGAAACCGCGTGACGTCTTCCAATGCAAAAGGTTTATCGCAAATTTCTTCCTAGTGCAATAAGTCTGAACCTCGTATAGGAACCTCATCATTTTCATCCAGCAAACCCCTACCCGAGCGGATTCGCAGAGGGCGCAGCGTAGAGCCAAGCGCAAAGTGACGGCTAAAATGAGCACGCCAAAACCGGCTGCCATGGCGAATTCAACAACGACGGACGCGACTCCGAGAGAAAAAACAAGAGCCGTCCGTGGAATAAACGGCGCGAAGGAGCCCGGCTGCGAGCGGGCCAGCCGAGCGCGTACGGCAAGCTCACCG
>CAZMNG010000462.1:0-4385 GCA_964567505.1 uncultured Chthoniobacterales bacterium | reverse complement strand
GGCTTGGCAATGGGTGTCTGGGTGCCGATGACCGCAATGCCCCAACGGACGGCGCTCTCACACGCTTTTGGTGCGTTGGCAGCATCACTTGTCGGCGTTTCCGAGTACTATCTTCATGGCGCCAACCTGGGCGAATTCAGGATTTGCGCGGTGGGATTCGAAGTACTGCTCGGGTCGCTGACCACGACCGGGAGCTTGATTGCATTCAGTAAGCTGCAGGGCCTGGTGCCTGGTACTCCGTTGATTTACAAGGGCCAGAACATCTTCAATCTCTCCCTGCTCGCGGTGACAATCGCGTGCTTTATTCTTTTCCTTTTCAACCCCGGTACCGCCCTGCTGTTTTATCTGATGCTCGGTCTCGCCTTCATCTTCGGGGTTTTGCTGGTCATGCCCATCGGTGCCGCAGATATGCCGGTCGTCATTTCTCTCCTGAATTCCTATGCCGGGCTTGCCTCAGCAGCGACCGGTTTTGCCATTTCAAATAACGTCCTCATTATAGCGGGGACGCTGGACGGTGGTTCCGGATTCATCCTTTCGCTTGTGATGTGCAGGGCGATGAACCGTTCGATCACCAATGTCCTGTTTGGAGCCTTCGGCAGCGTCCAGGAATCTGCGACCGAAAGTACAGGAGGCACGATGCGCGAAGTACATAGCGAGGATGTTGCCGTTCAATTGGCTTACGCGCGTCAGGTCGTCTTTGTGCCGGGTTATGGCATGGCAACCGCACAGGCGCAACATGCGTTGCGAGAATTGGCCACCGCGCTCGAAGATCGCGGAGTGACCGTTAAATATGCGATCCATCCCGTTGCCGGAAGAATGCCGGGGCACATGAACGTACTCCTGGCAGAGGCCAACGTGCCGTACTCGCAGCTTTACGAACTCGACCAGATCAATCCAGAATTCCCCTCGACAGATGTCGCGGTCGTTGTTGGAGCAAATGACGTTGTCAACCCGGACGCGCGTGACAACCCAAATAGTCCGATCGCCGGGATGCCGATTGTGGAGGTGGACAAAGCGAGGTCGGTGGTCGTCCTTAAGCGCGGCCGGGGCAAAGGGTTCTCCGGACTTGAAAACCCGCTCTTTTACAAACAAAACTGTGAAATGCTCTACGGCGACGCGAAAGACTCAATCGTGCAACTGGCGGGGGCCGTGCGGAACGCGTAGCAGGGGAAAATCCCACTAATCTGCACTGGCGGAACTTGGCGCGCGGTGATTGGCGGTCCGAGCCGAATAATCGCTCTTTGCCCGAGAGGATACTCACCGGGGCAACGATTTATTCTCTTGCGGAAGTCTATGGCGTTAATGGAGATTACGGCCCATCGAACAATGAACGGTTCAGATTCTGCAAGTCTGAGGGCATTATTACGGCAGCAAGGTAGGCGAGATTCCGAAAATTTCGCGCGCCGGGGTCAACGGGCTGAAAATATGATTTGTCTCGCACTGGAAGTCCATGACCGAATCGACCGAGGCCAACTCGACAACGTCGCTGATATCGTCAAGGAACTGGAGTCGATGATTGCGACACACATCCGGAAAGATCGCGAGAATCGCTCGCCGACCCGCTACGTCGAGTGAGCGGCCGACGTTCGCCGTTCGCCGTTCGCCGTTCGCCGTTCGCCGTTCACCGTTCACCGTTCACCGTTCACCGTTCACCGTTCGCCGTTCGTAGGTCGGCATTCATGGCGACCATCGATTCTGACTTGGCCAAAATCAGCGCGTTCGGACCCGCAAGAGCCAGTGTCGAAGGAACCCCTTTAAGCGAAGAAGAACTTAATGCGACGCACTCGTCCTGGCGCGCCTGCTGTTACCTGATTCTCGGGATGCTTTATCTGGGCCCCTGGTGTACTCGCCCCGATTTATCTCGAGGGGACATATTCTGAAATTTTTCCAGACAAGAGTGAAGACGTCGAGGGCCTGAAAAAGTTTTTCAGACAGTTCTCCTTCCCTGGCGGCATCGGCAGCCATTGCACTCCGGAAACACCCGGGTCCATCCACGAAGGGGGCGAACTCGGATACAGTCTCTCCCACGCGTTCGGAACGGTGTTCGATAATCCCGACCTGATCACCGCTTGCGTTGTGGGTGATGGCGAATCTGAGACCGGGCCGCTGGCGACTTCCTGGCACTCGAACAAATTTCTTAACCCGATCCGGGATGGAGCCGTGTTGCCGATTCTGCACCTCAACGGATGCAAGATCAATAACCCGACGATATTGGCTCGCGTCACCCACGATGAACTGGAGCATCTTTTCCTGGGTTACGGGTACAAGCCCTATTTTGTGGAAGGCTCCGAATGCGCCAGCAGAACATTCATAGCTTCCGCGTGTTCGGCCCCGACGAAACGACCTCAAACAAACTCGATAACATCTACGAAGTTTCGAAGAAAACGTGGCTTGAACAGTATCTGCCGGAAGATTTCGACGGCGGAGAACTCGGACCGGACGGACGGGTAATGGAAATGTTGAGCGAGCACACGCTCGAGGGGTGGTTGGAAGGCTATCTGCTCAGCGGGCGCCACGGTCTGCTTTCCACATACGAATCGTTCGCCCACGTGATCGATTCGATGATTAATCAGCACGCAAAATGGCTTGAAAAAAGCAGTGAACAGTCCTGGCGCGCACCACCGGTTCCATCGCTCAATTTACTGATCACTTCCACGTAGTGATTGCAGCAGCCGGAGAATGTCCCGACGCTCGAAGCTCTAGCGGCGACCTCGATGCTGCGCAACGATTTCTCCGACATAAAAATCCGGTTCGTGAACGTGTTGGACCTTTTCAAGCTTCAACCTAATACGGAACATCCACACGGTCTGAGAACGGGATCGACAAGCCGGAGATCGTCGATTGGCGATGGCCGCATTAATGCGGCGTCCGGCAAAGCCGCAGCCGGTGTCAGTTGTGGATGGCGCCTTGATAAGGCTGATTGCCCGCCTCTCAAATCGTCCTCGTACTCGATACTCGATTCGGCGGGTTGAACCGCACACGTAACGTTGCCGATGGAACATGAGTTTCGCCTGGGGAAATCCGCAGTTGTTGGCCGCTCACCGTGCAACATCAGGTCGATTTCCGCCAAAATGCGTTAGGCGGCAACGGAGAGCAAGGGTCTATGGTCCGGTGTAGATGAAGCTGGGTTCTTGTGATCGGAAAAGCGGACGAATGTCCATGAACGATGAAACTCTGAACCGGAGCAAGCGATGAAAGCCGCCGAAGTAATGACCCTGGACGTGGCTACGATTCGGCCGGATGCAACCGTACGGGAAGCTGCCAGGGCAATGCTCCGCCGCGGGATCAGCGGCTTGCCAGTAGTCGATACCGCGGGACGGCTGGTCGGGATCGTGACGGAGGGCGATTTTCTGCGCCGCGCTGAAACCGCAACCGAGCGCCGACACCCGCACTGGCTCGAATTTCTGCTCGGGCCAGGACGGTTGGCCACCGAATACGTGCACTCCCACGGTCGCACGGTTAAAGAAGTAATGACACCGAACGTTATTACCGTGTCCGCAGACACTCCATTGCAGGAAGTTGTGCGGATCATGGAACGCCAACGCATTAAGCGCGTCCCCGTTGTCAGCAACGATAAGATCGTGGGTATCATCAGCCGCGCCAACCTGGTCCAGGCACTGGCGCGTCTTGCGGATGAAATACCGGAGTCACGCAGCGATGACGAAGCGATCCGCACTCAGATCCTGACCGAACTGGAGAGGGAGCCATGGGCACCGGGGTTTTCCATCAACGTGATCGTGCGCAACGGAGTGGCAGAGTTCTGGGGCACGATTTTTGATGACAGAGAGCGTGAAGCCATCCGCGTCGTGGCCGAGAATATTCCCGGAATTTCGGGTGTGAAAGACCACCTGCTCTTAATTGAACCTATTTCCGGAATGGTTTTCCAATCGCCAGACGATGCCGTGGAAGCTCAAAAATAGTGTCCTGTCCTCAAAATAACAGGATCCAATATTGAGCTTTAAGACGACTGCGGGGCGCGAAATCGAAAGATTCTACCGGCTGCCGTTATGAAGTTTGGGTCGGCGCGGTGTCCAACGCGCAAGGGTGGTGTCTGCGCATCCGGACCGGCGGCCGCCGGTCCGGATGCGCAGACACCACCCTTGCCCACCCGAGGCTGACTTTGGGTGGGAGTGCTTTGCGCCAGATACTGCGGAATTGTTCTTATCTCAAACTGATTGGGTGAGACGCCCCGTTATCGCCAGATCTGCGATCTGTGGCCTCACGATTTCGTCGTAATCAGCATAGCTCAACTTGATTGCGTCAGTATGGGTGCCGGCCTCAAAGATGATATAATCTTCCTTGACCAAACGTTTATCCACTAATGTCAGTAAACCGTAAAGATTACCAAACGGTGTCATCGTTACGACCGCACAGTCGGGCAAAAG
>CAZMNG010000461.1:0-4391 GCA_964567505.1 uncultured Chthoniobacterales bacterium | reverse complement strand
GCTTGAGAGCCTTACGGAAGAAGGCCTTGGCGGCGGTGACGTCACGCGTTCGACTGAGGTAGGATTCGACGGTTTTGCCTTGCTTATCAACAGCGCGGTAGAGGTACACCCATTGACCGGCTACTTTGAGGTAGCTCTCGTCCACCCTCCAAGAATCGCCGACCGGCCGCTCATAGGCTTGCCAGCATTTCTCGAACTCTGGCACGTAGCGTACGACCCAGCGCAGGACTGTGCACGGGGGCGACGCTGACGCCCTAGTTCCCGGGCCAGCTCGGCCAGATCCCGGTAACTAGACCCAGTCCCGAAATTATTTTTTCTTTGTGCGACACTCATTGCAAGACATAACAGTGCGAGGAGAGTAACTACTAACCCGAACGCTTTATATTATAATAATATTCCGTTATGTAAAGAGCTAATATAGCGCTCGCTGGGCGACGCTGAGAGACACCCCTGGCGTCTAACTACATTATAGCTTTGTTTTGCTACGTTACTTAGGCCGCTTTCCTAAGCTTTTGCTCCCGGATCTTTCGCTGCTCGCGCAGTTTCTCCGCCAGCACCCATAAATTGTGCGTGAGCAGGCCCCACGCCACTTGCAAGGCCCGGTTCTCAAAGCCTTCCGAACGCATTGGGCGTCCGAGAAATTCGTTTTTAAAGATCGCGATGCGCGCTTCAGTCTGTGCTCGCCGGTGCTGCGCTGGAGGACTTGGGTCGAAATCATTGTATGCGCGCAACTCTCGAGTCCAACTTCAGTTCAGCCGTCTCGCGCTCGGACCGCGCTTAACCCGAAACGGTACTTTTCCAGACGCTCTGCGCACATGCCTCTAACCCAATCCACACCCACACGGACGCCACTCGACTTCACCGACTTCGCTGAGCTTTACAACAGGGCGGAAGCCGTCTCCCACGCCTACCAATGCGGAAACCTAGTCTTTTTCTTAGGCCCTCAGCCGGCTTGGCTGAGGCTGATCCCCGATCTCCGGCTGGGCCTGCGATCCTAACGGTTCACAACGTTCAGGCTGGTTCGGCTGTCGCGACGGATGGTCTTGGGCATAACATCTACACGTGCGGACACCCCGTAGAATTGGCCAAAAAGACCGTGCTTGAACTGGCTCGTCGTAACGGTTGGCACGCCAGGATTATCGCGTCCAGCGACGTTACTGGCTTCGGCGCGATCGCCATTGCACTCGATCCAAGCGGTCACGGTTCGCTGATTGGAGTTGCATTGGGTATGCGCTCGGCGACGGAGGCGGACACCCTGGCGGTTGAGTTGTGCGCGAAAGCGGGTGGGATAAATCCGAAAGTCAGATGGGGATTTAGGGGGCAATGCGCCGCAAACGCGCTCAGCTTTAGCCTGTTTTTTTTGCTTGCTCTTCCTTGCGGCCCACGAGGACGGCTCGACCGATGGAGGACTTCAAACGGTGAAGCGGTGCACGGATCTGCGTTTCGCATTTGATGTTGGCAGGACGTTTGGTTTAAGCGTGACAAGTAACACGTCCAACGATGTAAAGATATGTAGTGTTACATAGTTGGACGCTTCGAATAGAATTATGCTTCCATTAGGCACTTATGCCACTCATTCACGCACGAATGTATAAATAGGGGATAAGATCGGTCGCCTCGGGATATCTCACGAAGGCGCATCGTGCGGCTCTGCCTGTGTTGGTCAATGAAATGGATGCGGCTCGTGCGCTCTCCGATTGGGTGGGTTCGGCTGCAACCGGCAGCGTCGAGACCGTTCAGAAAGCGGCGGTAGAAAAAGCTTTCGGCCCCAACGCGGCTCGTTCAGTTCCAGAAATGGGGAGGTTCAGTTTTGACGACGACGCGCGGGAAGCGGTTGGAGCGACAATCATCAATGTGCGTCATTTGGGTGGAGGGTTCAAAGACCTCGCACTGCGCCATATCAAAACGAGCCGCGAAATCGTCGGAGACCACTACCAACAACTCGCCGCACAAAAGTCGATGGATGCGAATAAGCCCGAAGAGATCGATCAAGATGCGGCGCTTAGGGCGCACGTGGAAGCGGTTGGGGGAATGCCAAGACTCAAGCGCGTCTGCGAATTTGCGAAAATGGTTCTGCGACGCGATCTTGGAAGGGCTCGAACAACCGATGCGATGTAAGGTGAGATTCGGGTTGCTTAAGGGCGCG
Organism: uncultured Chthoniobacterales bacterium; assembly: GCA_964567505.1. GTDB lineage: Bacteria > Verrucomicrobiota > Verrucomicrobiia > Chthoniobacterales > JAFAMB01 > JAFAMB01. The sequence continues at coordinate 2,245 of CAZMNG010000461.1, read as the reverse complement.
GACGCGACATGGACGACCGAAGGAGCAATCTTAAGCCTCTCGATCTCTTACAGCGCGATGTGGGCGAGACCGCTCTCAAGGGCTGGGTTCCAGCTGCTGATTCATGAGGTCGCCCACGAACTGTCGGCGCATCATGGCCTCAGTTACACGCAGTCGATGGAGGACGTGGCTGGCGTTGCGGCGATGCTGGAGCAGCACGATTTTGTTACTTCCACGTTTGGCGACTTGGTGAGCCAAGGGGATTAAGCGCGGGGCGCTGTCGGCGACACCCGATGGACACGCCACGACACTGAACATCGGCCTCCTTAGCGGGGAGTCTCGGCGTCATGGCGCGCCCCGGTTTTAACCGCAATCGATTTTTTGGTTGTGTTGAAGCGATGGGCTCGTCGTGCGATAGACCACCTTCCAATTCTTTTCAAATGACCAAAACAGACCTTCAAAGCGCACTTGCCGAAGCCACCCAGACCGACAAAAAAACCGCTGGAGTATTTCTCGATACGCTCAGCGCGCTCGCCTACAAAGAGATTAAAAAGAACGGCGAATTTGTCTTGCCCGGTTTTGGCAAGCTGGTGAAGCAGAAGAGGAAGGCGCGTACGGGCTTTAATCCGAAGACGCAACAGAAGATCAAGATTCCAGCCAAGACCGTTGTCAAATTTCGTGTTGCCAAGGCCGCGAAGGACGCGGTTTTGGGGGTAAAGAAGTAGTCAAGGAGCATTACCGAGGATTACCGAGGAGTGAAGCGTTTGGTCTTGCGCAGACCAATTGCCGGCTCCCATCTCCACTCTCCATACAAGACGGAAGCGGCCAGGTATGAATTGATCATTTTCTGCGCTTCAGTTTTGAGGTCGGAGTGCATCTGGAAGCGTTCCGCCACCATCGAGCTGACCTTTTCCTTCAGTTCGCGACGTGGGAGGCAAAGGCTGTGTGCAAGATCCACGACAGGATGTTTGTCGTCTAGAATGGCAAGCCACTCGGAATGCGACATCTGGTAAGTGGACCGCGGTAGAGAGGGAGTTTGGGGCGGGAGCAGTGGTGGAAGTGACGCGCATCGCGCCCGGAAGGAGTCAGTAAAGGCGTTCAGCGAAAGGCTTCCGATCGGAGTCGGAGCGTTGAGCTGGATAACGCTCAAGCTTGAGCTCAGGGGCTGGGAACGCTTCAAGAACTGGCGCCAAATCGCCAGTTACACCGGGCTCTGCCCTGGGATCCACAACAGCAACGGTCGTGGTCGAGAAGGCAGTATCAATCGGTGTGGTAACTCGGTGGTGCGCTACACCCTGATCGAAATGGCCTGGCGGTTTTTGCGTTGGCAACCTGATTACCCGCCGCTCAAAACCTTACGCAGCGGCTTGCTCAGTAAGCGAGCCAAACGGCGCTACATCGTGGCGCTGGCTCGACGTATTGCAATCGATCTGTGGCGCTGGAGCACTGGGAGAGCCAGCGCCCAAGAATTAGGTCTGCGATTCCAAGAAACGATAAACCAAAACAAGAGCGTTTAACGCTGGATCACCTCACTTTGGGAACGGCGCGTGTACGAACCCCAGGCGGGGTGCATTGCTGCCCGAAGAATAGATTGTACCGCTTGTTCCCGCCTTCATTTGCATAAATCACAACGTCCGGATCACAAATAGATCCGACCGATAGGAGCTTAAACTGAGGGTCTAGAAAACCTTCAAGTTTCGGGCGGGAGACGTTCCAAAAAAGAAGTAGCACCAAAGATTAATGCAGCTGGAACGCTGCGTAAATCTTGGCTCAGGGGTATTGTCTCTAGCTTCAGGAACTGAAAGGCAAACGAATGGCACGAGCAACATAGCAAGAAAGAAGACAAGTACCTTCGAAATGGTCCGGCACGCGGATTGCAGTCTCCGGAACAAAAATACCGCCCTCTGGTAATCGTCTTGGCTGCAATGATGGTGGCCGGATCGCCGCTCAAGGTTACGGGAAAAATGGTCGGGAGAAAGTTGCGCCTGAGCCCGGAACAGAGCGTCAAAAATCGGCAGCCGTTTTGGGTGATCCGAAAAGTAGTCTTCGTTATTTAATTCTCTAGAAGACATGCCCTCAGCAACAAAAGGTTGCAACGGGCCTCGCATCCAGGTCGGGCCCTGGGTAGGCATCCGTAGCCGATGAAACGAGGAGCATATGCTTACACTAGCCGCGCTCCGCACAGAGTGTTTATCCCCTTAGCTTGCTCGCCAGCCCGTAAAATCGGTCCTCTTCCTTACCGGTCTTAATGACTTCTGCCAGCTCT
>CAZMNG010000460.1:0-4402 GCA_964567505.1 uncultured Chthoniobacterales bacterium | reverse complement strand
CACCGTTCACCGTTCGCCGGGCGCAGGATTACGATAAGGCCCGAGGACGAATATATAGTGGAACTTCGAACCCGGAACTTCGACCTCACTGCGCCCTTGACTAGGATAGGGGGGTACCCTATTTTGGTTCCATCAGCCACACTATTCGAGAAAAGAAAAAACTCCGGGCCAGGGTCCAAAGGATTCGAGGACAGGTCGAGGCCATCGAACGCGCTCTGGACGAGGAAGCCGGATGCGAGCGCATCATGCATTTGATTGCCGGAATTCGCGGAGCCGTCACCGGGCTCATGGCCGAAGTATTCGAGGACCACGTACGCATCCATCTCATGGACTCCGATCATTTCGCCGAAGCCGCGCACCGCGAAGCGGCAGAACAGCTCATTGAAGCTGTCCATTCCTACCTGAAATAGAAAACCTCTCGTGAAACCGGGTCAAGACTCTGCATTCGTGCCGGCTCATCCCCACGTTTTTCTCGGCTCAGACCACGACAGAGCGGAACGGCGCACCTGGGCCGTGATCGTTCTTTGCGGATTCATGATGCTGGCCGAAATCATTGGCGGTGCATTGTTCGGATCCATCGCTCTGATCGCCGATGGTCTGCATATGTCGACCCACGCCGGCGCTTTGCTCCTCGCCGCTCTTGCCTATCGCTACGCCCGGAAACACGCCAATGATCCAAGCTACACATTTGGTACCGGCAAGCTAGGCGACCTCGCCGGTTACACCAGCGCGATTGTCCTGGCAATGATCGCTGTGCTCATCGCTTACGAGGCTGTCGGCCGATTCTTTAATCCGGTCCAGATTAACTTTGCGGAAGCCATCCCGATTGCTGTCCTCGGTTTGAGCGTCAACATCGCGAGCGCATGGCTCTTGTCCGGAGGAGACCATCGGCATCATCACCATGGACATGATCATGAACACGAACATCTCCATCACGATCCGTCCCGCATCGATGCTGACACCGGCAAGGTACACCATCGCGATAACAATCTGCGCGCGGCATTTGTCCACGTTCTTGCCGACGCTGCAGTTTCCGTACTGGTGATCACTGGATTGGCGGGCGCGCGTCTCTTTGGCTGGCTCTGGATGGATCCGCTGGCCGGACTCATCGGCGCCTCGGTCATCGCAAACTGGTCGTACGGATTGATCCGTGACACCAGCGCCATCCTGCTTGACCGCAACGCAGACCCCTCGTTGTCGGAGGATGTACGACGAACAGTTGAAACCGATGGGGACCGGCTGGCCGACTTGCATCTCTGGCGGCTTGGCCCGGGTCACCTGGGGGCCATTATATCGGTTGTTACCACGAACCACCGGGCTCCTGCGTATTATCGAAGCCGGCTGGCTCGATTTCATGAACTCTCGCACCTCACAATCGAGGTGGAGGAGGCGATCCAGCATCCAGCCCGGAGCCTCGCTCACGAATGAGCTAGATACTCCAGCGCGCTTCTTCCTCTTCGAGCTCCGATTCTTCCAGATCCAGGAGGACTTGAAACCGCCGCAGCACGTCGTCACTGATCATACCGCGGTCCCGCAAATCGATCAGGGCCCGCCTCTCGATCCTGACCAATTCGCGCTCCAACGCAATGAGTCTCGTCATATATTGCGCTTCCGGTTTGTGCATGCGCGCGCGTCGCGCGACCTGGAAACCTTCCGCTCGGTTCCTGTGCGCGTCTTGAAGCTGTTTGACGGCACGTTGCTGCAGTTGGTCGCCATTCGAGACCGATGCCAGGTACTGGAGCGCGACATTCGTGATAGCCTCTCGCGCGGTCTGTTCTTCCGCCTTCTCAGCACCTGCGTCAGAAAATTTCAAACGCCGAAGCAGGCTGGGTAAACTGAGTCCCTGAATCACCAGCGTCGCCAGAATCACCGCGAACGTCAGGATCAAAATCTCGCTCCGTCCTATAAACGGTGAGCCGTCTGCCAGCGTCCTCGGGATCGCAAGGGCCGCAGCCAGAGATATCCCGCCGCGAATACCGACCCAGGAAATCAAAGTCGACTCCTGCCACGGCGGATACGGAGAGCGGGCACGCAGTCGCCGGCTCAGCGCGCGCGGAATGTAAGCCGAAGCGAATACCCACACGATGCGAACCAGAATCACGGTGGCGCTCACCACGAGACACCCGCGGACGATTGTCCGCAGCGGTCCTCCGGAAAGTGACTCGACAATCCGTCTCAGTTGGAGCCCGATCAGAATGAACAGCAATCCGTTTATTAAAAACGTGATTACTTCCCAAGTCGCAACCGATTGCAGACGCGTCTTTGCGGCGAGGAAACGCGGGTTGTTCCATCCGATATAAAGTCCCGCAGCGACCACGGCCAGGACGCCGGACACGTGCAGTGCGTCGGCGGGCAAATACGCGGCGAAGCCGGTTAGCAAAGAAATCGTATTTCCAGTTAACGGATCCGTCGTGAAACGCCGAACTCGCACCATCAACCAGCCCACCACGAGTCCGATCACGACTCCGCCACCTGCGGCTACAAAAAACCGCTCGGAAACGGATCCAAAAACGTAAGCTTTGCTCTGGGTGACATGCACCGCGGTCTCAAAGAGCACGAGAGCCAACGCATCGTTCAGCAGGCTCTCGCCGCGAAGCACAGCCAATAAGTTCCGCGGAAGATTGAACCGCTCCAAAATAGCGGCAGCCGCAACGGTGTCAGTCGGTCCGAGCACCGCCCCAAGGACAAACGCCGGTCCCCAGGGAAAACCCAGCAACAGACGCGCAGCCAACATCACCGCCATGGTGGTCGCGAAGACCAGCCCGATCGCCAACAGCGAGATCGGCCGCCAGTAATCGCGAAAATCTCGCCAGGAACAATTGAGAGCATCCCAGTAGAGCAACGGTGGAAGAAAGACCAGAAAGACGATCGCAGGATCCAGGCGGACCTCCGGCAACCGCGGAATAAGCGCCAGAAGCAGGCCGCCGAGAACCAGGACGATCGGCAGCGAAACCTTGAGCCGCTGCGCGACCGTCGCAAGAATCACCAGAGCAATCAGCAACCAGACGACGAGATCAATCGCGTGCACTAGCAGCCGAGTATGCCGATGACTCGTCGACGAATCGAGCAAGAGATGCGCCTCCGACACAATTCACTGCAAGCCCTGATGGGAAGTTTCCTCTTGCTCGTGACTGGTGAAAAACGTAGTTTGCGAAACGCCCGCCGGACGAGGCAACGACGCAACCGGCGGGGAACGCCTGAGCGATCAAAATGCAAGTTTTAACGTATTCCAAATGGGATGGGGTTTGTGTTCTCTGCGGATTGCTTCATTTCGCGTACGTAATTACATTGTTCTTCATATTTCCTTATACGCCCTGGTGGGCATTGCTGTGCTTGGGCCTTGTTTATTCGGTGAGCGTGTCGTGGAATATCAACGGAGTTTCACATAACCTCATCCATAACCCGTTCTTCCGCTGGAGAATCCTCAATCGGCTTTTCAGCGTAATGGAATCGGTAACGCTTGGGATTTCTCAAACGTTCTACAAGCATGTTCATCATCGGCACCATATGGGAAATAGCGACCGGCCAGATGAGCACGGGCATACGCACGACTGGATTTCAATCTATCGACACGGCCACGACGGGCTGGCGGAGAATCCGTGGAGCTACATTTTTCTCAGTTACCTTCGCGAAGACCCAAAGACAATCTACGCCGAAATCAAACGAAAAAATCCGGTCGATGCGCGCTGGGGGCTTATTGAAATTGTCGTTCTCGGAGCAACGATCGCTATTGGCCTTGTGCTGAACTGGAAATTCTGGATCTACTTTCTTCCGTTCTACTATTTGGGACATTGCTGCACTTACTTGAACGGCTACTTCCTTCATTATGGCGGCAATCCCGAGAAGCCAATCGCATGGGGAGTGAGTTCGTACGATAAATGGTACAACCTGCTTTGGTTTAACAATGGATATCACGCGGAGCATCATTTTCGCCCAAAGCTGCATTGGACGAAAATGCAACAATTTCACGAGCAGATTAACGAGGAACAGGAACGGGAAGGTGTCCGGGTAATCAAGCCTCCCCACGCTCTGGGATTTCTCGACCCGAATCTGCCTCCACGCCGCTATTCGACCAATCGGACCCCGGATACTTCTTCGACGAAGCCGACTGCGGCGGGATAGGGGTTTCGTTCACCGTTGACCGTTCACCGTTCGCCGTTCGCCGTTCCGGCGGTGAGAAGATCGGTATTCTACGCATTTCTCACACCCGGTGAAAAATGCACACGCAGCTCTGACATCCGTCGGAGTGAATGCCGATCCGGCCCAGGCCCATAAGCATTAAGTTAAGCAAAGCCTCGGCGGGTGAATGCATTTGTCCCGGAGGGACAGGATAGGCTAATCTCCGCTGAGATCCAATCAATCGTCCCGCTGGGACGGGGCTATTTTTCTCATGACTCCAGGC
>CAZMNG010000459.1:0-4422 GCA_964567505.1 uncultured Chthoniobacterales bacterium | reverse complement strand
ATCCGGGTAAAGCGGTTGGGTAGTCGTAGAAGCAGAACAAGACCCGGCCAAAGCAGCACCGCCCGTCTATACCGAGAAGGCCTACCAATACGTCAGAAAACTTCTCTATTGATCAACCGCAAGATAGCTGATTATGGAAATTGACACACGCTTCCCAACCAGACTCAATGTTGTTTCCGACGCGCCGGAACCACTTCGAAGTGCGTTGCAAGAAACTATCCAATCACAAGAATCAATCCGATTCCTCGTGCACGCGCCGGCTTTTACAGCGGCGGATGGAAGATCGCCCGCAACCGTGCTTGCACTGACGAACGACGGCTGGTTGGTAGCTTCCGAAACAGAAAATGGGGGCGCCGTCGTGGAAAAATCCGATTTCAGCGACACCCTGTATCTCGAATTGAAGAGTATTCTTCTTTTTGGCCAGTTAAAAATTTTCTTTGCCGCAGCAGACGCGTCCTCCTCTGCAATAATCAAGTTCGAGACAGTCGGAGACTACCATTATCGCGAGGCAATTGAACTGATGCTGGCGGGCATCGATCCGGCACTGACCGCCGTACTCGAGAAGGACCGGAGCGAGGTTTCAACGTTCGAGGATTGGCCAATGAAAGTCCGGAACGAGGCGCAGCGCTTTTGGCCCCAAGGGCAGCGGTTCGTGGCCGCGCTACAGTGGCCGGCTGTTTTCGACGAATCCCAGCAACAGATTACTCCCGAAGGGGCACTCTTGGTCACCGAGCGCGAGCTTGTGCTCATTTCGGAGGAGAAACAACCATCGGCCGAACCCGCTCCAGAAGCCCCTTTAGAAGCGGAGCCGAAGGAAAAGGTGGGAGGAATCATCACCTTTGTCCCGCGCGTTCGGCTCGCAGACTTTCAAGTGAGCCATCAGGAACAGATCGACGTTCTCACTCTCCAGGTTCGTGCAGCACATGGGGGAGATAAACTCGAGATCGGCTTTTCGTTTGAAGACGAAAACGCGGTATCGAAGGCGATGGAGAAGATGCTGCCCTCCCGGATTTCCGCGACCCAGGCTGTTAACGAAAACTTGATGTAACCAAAATATGGCTAAATCCTTGAATATTGGTCTTATCGGTTCCGGATTCATGGGGCAGGCGCATGCGGACGCTTACCGGCGCGCAGGGATATTGTATCGAAACCTGCCTCGCACGCCCGTGTTGTACGCCATCGCGGATCAGAACGACGCGTTGGCCGAGCAGGCCCGGGGAAGGCTGGGCTTCGCGAAAGCTTACGGAGATTGGCGCCGGTTAATCGAAGACCCGGAGGTGGATGTTGTCGACATCACGACACCAAATCACCTGCATGTGGAACCGGCTTTGGCCGCCCTCGAGGCGGGTAAACACGTTTATTGTGAAAAGCCGATGGCCGTGAAGGTTGAAGATGCGCAGCGCATGGCCGCCGCAGCCAAAAAGGCGGGCGTTAAGACGTTGGTAGCTTTCAACAACATCAAAACTCCGGCGGCGCTGGTGGCCAGGCAGATCATCGAGCGCGGCGAAATCGGTGAATTGGTGCGGTTCCGAGGCAGATTTGATCAAGGTTTCTTTAACGATCCCTCTTTGCCCTGGTCGTGGCGCTGCTCCAGGGAGTTGGCGGGGACCGGCGCTTTGGGTGATCTTGGGGCGCACGCCGTTTCCGTGGCCCAATTTCTGATGGGCGACGTGACCGCAGTTTCTGCGCAGGCTCAAACGATTTTCAAAGAGCGTCCGGTACCCGATTTTGATGCGGGCTATGGAAGCAAAGTCGCAGCCGACGCCAAAAAACGAACAGTTGAGAACGAGGATCAAATCCAATCCCTGGTGAAATTTGCGTCCGGCGCCGCTGGCGTCATTGAGGCTTCGCGCATCTGCGCCGGTCGAGTCTTTGGCGTTTTCTGGGAGATTTCCGGTACGGAGGGTACAATCGTGAACAACGGCGAAAGATTTAATGAGCTTCAGGTCTTTCGAATGAGAGAAGCAAAGCGCGACCGTGGCTTCACCACCATTTATTGCGGATCGCAAGTTCCGCAATATTCAGCCTTCTTTGGCTTTGATTTTGCCGGTGGCGGATTGGGCTATTTTGATATGAAGGTCTTCGAGGTGCACGACCTCGTCCAAGGCATTGGCCGGGATGAAGCCTGTTTTCCTGATTTCGCTTTTGGAGCGAGGAATCAAGAGATCCTTGAGGCCATCGACCGATCGAGTCTAGCCGAGAAGTGGGTATCGACGAAAACTTAGAGGCCCTTCACGGGATGGGCTGTCTTCCTGGTGCTCAAAGTGAATGGCTAAAGAGGTTTGTTGGTGATTAAATAAAAATTTTCCCCCACGCGACCCACCGGAGAACGGCAGGCAGAACAAATTCTATCCTCGGAAATAAATGTTAACCCAAAAAAGCAATATGAGTAGCACGACAGATTATCAAGAGCTGGAGGCACTAGCTCGGAGAGGCCGGTGGCTTGCGATCAGCACCGTCGCCGGTAGCGGTGCCGGGCACGTTGGCGGGCCATTCTCGGCCATGGACATTCTGGTGGCGCTTTATTTTCGCGTCATGAAGATCAGGCCAGAGGAACCGAAGTGGCCGGAGCGTGACCGGTTTATTCTTTCAAAAGGGCACTCTTCGATCGGGCAGTATGCGGTGATGGCGCTACGCGGCTTTTTGCCGGTCGAAGAGCTCAAAACCTTCGATAAAGGCGGATCGCGCCTCCAGGGGCATCCAGATGTTACGAGGCTTCCTGGCCTGGAGACATCGACCGGGTCGCTCGGACAGGGATTGTCGGTTGGGCTTGGGATAGCCTTGGGTGCCCGGATGCGAGCGCAGAAGTTTCACACGTTTGTCATGATCGGCGACGGAGAACTCCAGGAGGGAATGATCTGGGAAGCGTTGCATGTGGCTCCCAGATACAAGTTGGGAAATCTTACCGCGATTCTGGACTGGAATGGCCTGCAGCAGTTCGGCTGGGTGCTCGCAATCAATGAACAGCACCGGGGTGACCGCCGCGATCCATGGTCGGGGATCGATTTGCGAGGAATATTCGAAAAGCTTGGCTGGCGTTGCCTCGAGATCGACGGGCACGACTTTTCGCAAATTGTTCCGGCCTTGGAAAACGCGAAGGCATCCGGAGATTCCGATCAGCCGACGATGATTATCGCCCACACGGTCAAAGGCAAGGGGGTGCACTTCACGGAAGGTAAACATGAGTGGCATTCCAAGGTCGCGACCAAAGAGGAGCTTAAAATTGTCGCGGCAGAACTTGGCATTGTGGAGGCAGGAGTATGAAGGCTTTACGAGATGTTTTTGGTGACACGCTGGTGTCGCTGGGTTCTACCAATCCGAACGTCGTGCTCTTGGACGCAGACTTAGCGAATTCGACCAAGGCAGATAAGTTCGCGAAGGCACATCCGGACAAATTTTTGCAAATGGGGATCGCGGAGCAGAATTTTGTTGGCGTTGCGGTTGGTTTAGCCTCGCTGGGCTTTGTGCCTTGGCTTTCGTCATTCACCGTTTTCTTTACACATCGGGCAATTGATCCGATCCGGATGTTAGTGGCCCAGACCCACGCGAATGTAAAGATCGGTGCGGCCTATGCCGGACTCATGACAGGACTTACGGGCAAGACGCATCAGGACGTTGAGGATCTGGCGATCATGCGCGCGATGCCCGACATGACTGTTCTTGCCCCGGCCGACGCGATCGAAGGTGAAGCCATCATTCGGTGGGCCACTGAATATCAGGGGCCGGTGTATGTGCGTTTGGCGCGCGATGCGTGTCCAAACGTTTTTGATCAGCAGTACCGCTTTGTGCCTGGGAGGACAATCTCACTCAAAGAAGGCGGGGATTTATTGCTGATTTCGACCGGTCCGCAAAGTACCCGCTGTCTGCAAGCCGCCGAGTTGCTCCAGGGGCAAGGGATTTCCGCCGGGGTTCTGCATCTGCCGTCGATTAAGCCGGTGAACAAAGAGGAAATCGTGAGCGCAGCCGAAAAGGTCAAGCTTGTGGTCACGGTGGAAGAGCACTCGATCTATGGAGGACTGGGCGGCCTCGTGGCGGAAATTCTGTCCGAGGCGTCGCCGCGCCGCGTGATCCGGTTTGGGATCGAGGATCGTTGGGGCGAGTCAGCGCCGAACGATTACCTGCTCGAAGCGTTCAGGATGTCCGCGCCGCGGTTAAGCGAGCGAATCCAAAAGTTAGTTGCGTAGTTTCCATCGCCTTTAAAGCCTCATGATGTCACCAAGTCTCACCGAATTCCAACAGATTGCCGGTGAACTCGACGGGGCGTTTCATATCGATGAAACGATGCGGACACTTTACGCAACCGACGCATCTGTTTATCGCGAGCTGCCGCAGGCTGTCGCACTCCCCAGGACCGAGGGCGACCTATGCAAGCTCGTTCGCTTTGCACGTGAACGCGGTACATCGCTCATACCCAGGACAGCC
>CAZMNG010000458.1:0-4426 GCA_964567505.1 uncultured Chthoniobacterales bacterium | reverse complement strand
GGGTTGTGGCCTAACGGGGCGGGTTCGGCAAGCGGAGGCGAATGGACAATTGCGGGCGCGCCACTGCAATACAAGAAAACGCTCTTGACGTAAACGCGTCGTTAGCCGGAGGGTTGGTGATCACGGAGCGTTCAGTCAAATTGGAGTCCGCCGTTCATGTCGATCACCTCGCCCGTGATGTAGCCCGCCAGCGGTGGCGCAAGAAAAATGACGGCCTGCGCTACTCCGTCGGCTCGCAAATCCGCCCCAGGAGCGTTATTAACTAGAATATCGATACATCCCACACGATCCAGGAGTTTCTCGACGGTGGCGGCGTAGGGAACGATCGGAGAAGTTGATGGAGGAGAAGACACGATTCGGACTTTAAAGCACGCTAAGCGGCTGCGGCGAAGTCATGTGCATGGGTGCCGTGATCGGCAATTACCTTGAAACTTGCAAATGAAGAAACTCCACGAGTTGGCCCATCTTCTCGCCAACCCTGTACTCCCGAAGGCGAGTCGCGATTGGTCTGGGGCCGATGTCGTGATTGCATCCGCTCCGCAGCCTGACCACTTGAGAAGCTCGTTCTATCCAAGAGACCGCGAAGTTCTCACAGAGCACGCGCTGGAGGTTTCCTATTTCTTCGAGGTTCTCAGAGACCATTTCTACGAAGAAGCACTCATCGATCACTGTTCGAAGATCGAGTTCTTCGGGCGACTGGCCACTGCGGCAGATGCCTGTCTCCTCGAACAGCCCGATGCAACTGCGCATCTCGTCTGTGCAGCGATTCTCCGCGAGGCCTATGCGATGGCCAAACAGATCGATGAAGACAAAGTTGACTTCTTAATTGTCTCTGAAAAAAATCAGATCGCAGACGACCTAACTCTTCCCGGACGACGGACCGGATATTCGAGCATCAAAGAGACGATCGACTTTTTTCGTGGAAGCGGTATCCAAATCTATGGAACACCGTGATGCTGCTTGCGATCGATGGTTATCACGTATTCCAATTCAGCCAAGTGCTGATTTACGATACCGCCATGTTGGGGCTCAACATCCTGTCGTAGTTAAATAGGGGTGGAGGCAAAGGCAAGCTTTGCCCCTCCCTCCGAACCGGACTGGCAGTTCTCCTCCATCCGGCTCTCTAGTCGTGGTTACCTTTCAAGAAGATCGGCGTGCCGCAGCGTGCGCTTGTTACGTTCTGACGTTATAGTAGATCTTTTGATCGGGACCGAGACCCTTGACGAAAAGGAACAGCGTTTTAGCGCCGGTGCTACTAATATAGGTCACCGCAGCCGGGGCCGCATCGGTTTTAAATTCTACAGGCACTTTGCTCCAAACGCTCGATGATGGGCTCGGGTTGAGATATAAATCGTGATCCAAACCTGTGGCGAAGACATTTTCGCCGGTGGCAGAGACGGCAACTTGTGTTTTGCCGCTTCCAGACACCTCCCCCCAGACACCCCAACCTTTGCCGGCGAGGGTATTCCAAAAGATGAACCCTCCCGTACTTACGGCGTACAGATAGATTTTTCCGGCCAGCAATGTTGCGGAAACTGCTACCGCAGTATCAAAACTTGGCACTGCGCTCCAACCGCTGGAGAGGCTCGGTTTACAGTATATATGCTTATCCAAACCTGTGGCGAAGAGATAATCGTCGAGGCCACAGACTGCCACTCGTGTGATGCCTCCGCCAGGCACTGGTGGCCAGTCGTCACTCCAAGTTGTTCCGTCGAAGGTTCTGTAATAGACCACCTCGTCCAAACCGGTGCCGTACAAATAGAGAATTTTGCCCACCGAGGTTGCAGAAACTGCTACCATGTTAGGACCAGTCCCAGGAATCTTGCTCCAGCCGCTCCAGCTCTTGCTCGTGAAGTTATAAGAGTTGATATTTATGTACCCGCCCAAACCCACGCAGAAGAGGGCCAAGTCAAATCCGCCTGCGTCCACCACACCGGCAAGACTAAGGTTGGTCAGCCCCCCTCCAGGCACTTCTCTCCAATCTCCCCAGCTCATCGTAGTCTCCTACCCCACGTGAAGCACCGGCAGGTCGTATCTGTTTTCGTTTCGTTCATTTAGTTTCCTCAGCTATTTGTTTTTTACGTTCGATTTGATGATTGATCTCTTCGCCGATAGTCGATTTGAAAGGCACGAACACTCCTCTAAGCACGGACACCTTCCGTAATACCTAAAGCAAATCGACGCCTTCACTTAAGTACTCAGGGATTCAGGAAGCCCAAGTTTCAGTAATTCGAATATTCGAAAAGAATTCAGATGAGAACTCTCAGTTACGTTAACCGAGCAGCTTCGCGTCGCCACTTGTCGCCCGTTTACCGGGGGTAAAATGCTTCGCAACCGCGAGATCATAGAGGATTAGAAAGCGTAAATTCGATGCTGTTTCCACGCTGGTTTTTGCAGCGAAGAAAATCTCTTTCTCTGGTCTTGGCGCTGAGGATGCGCGAATTGGCTCTTCGTTTCGCGAACCCAAGCAACGCTACGTTATAAGGTTCAACCCAGATTTAAAAATAAACCTTCTTCGTAGTCGGTTAGGCAAGGTGAGCGATCCAGTTCACGGAGGGAAGCCTTTCTTTTAGAACTCACCTAAATTTCTTTCAAATTTCTGAAACTCGGGCTTCCCCAATCCCTGAGTACATAAAAGAAGGCAGCCGATTCGCTGAACTACTATGAAACTGTCCGTGCTTCAGGAGTCTTCGTGCCTCAAATCGCCTAGCCACGAAAAGATCAATCATCAAATGTGAGCAATAATATGAGCCAGTTTACTAAAATCGACGGGAATTTGATGCAGATTTCAGTCGCATCTGCGGCCGAAGCATGGGGTCTCAATTCAAAGGGCGACATCTACAAGTACAACTTCGGAGCTGGCTGCTCACAAGACCCATGGGCGCCGGTGTCCGGAAAACTTGCGCAAATCTCCGTCGGATCCCCGAGCAATGCGTGGGGAGTCGACTCGAACAGTGATGTCTACAGGTATGCGCAAAAAGAGGACTGGGTGCTGGAGCTAGAACACGATAAGATTCCGTTGCCGACAGGGATCGCCGGGGCGGCCTGGGGCGTGGGGGGTCAGGTCGCGGCGGCTTCTGATGGCACAGTATGCGCTCTAATCTACGTAGAAAACGTATCTGACCCCGCCGCACCGCCCGAGTTCTTCTATCTCGTCTACAAGTGGAGTAGCGGTAGCTTCAAACTGATTTCTTTCCCGGACCAGATCGAGCAGATCGCGGTTGGCTCCGCAGAGAACATTTATGCGCTGAGCCCGTCGGCTGCAGGAGGCTGCATCGTCCTTAGATACGCCGGAGAGTCTACAGATTCGTGGAAGGAGATATCAGGGAAAACGCGACTCGTGGCGATTTCGGCGGCAGCGGACGCGATATGGGGACTCGACGCGGAAGGCAACATCTACCGGTACCCTGGAAACGATACCGACCCCTGGGAGCAGATAACGGGGACACTGGCGCAGATCTCAGTTGGATCTGCGACCAACGTTTGGGGACTCGATGGCCCGCAAGGGGGAACTGATCACAACATCTACACGTACATCGGAAATACTAAGAAACCCTTTGAGCAAATAACGGGGAGCTTCGAGAAGGTTTCGGTGGCCGCTGATGGTACCACGTGGGCGCTCACTGCGGCCGGCGAACCCTACCTGTACGAGGCGCAATCGCCGTCGATTCTTGGAAGCTATGCCAACTACATTCTGAACAGCGACTCCGAGCCCTTGAGAGACGTCCAAGTGTCTATCAAGGTTAAGCAAAAACTGATCGCCAAAAAGACAACCGCGCCTGCACCTGCGTCGATGGAAGAACCCATAGGTTTCAGTTTCCAGCTGAACGCCAATTCGCGAACGCTGAAGGACGGATCTTCGCCCAAGATCGTCTGGCAGCAGTATGCCATTGAGGTCGGCACGAACATTAGTTTCTCTATCAACAACTGGACGGCCAGCGAGCTTGCGGAACCCCCAAACAAAGGCAACCCGCTGATCGACCCCGAGACGCCACCGATGCCGCCGCCGGTTTCGCTGCCGGAACCCCATACGATACCCGCAGAGTACACGCTCACGATCACTTTGGGAAACGATGAGAATGACAACGTCAGATATGTGACGTTTGTCGTTGCCGATAATAACGGAAAAACGCTAGGCAACCCTCAGCCGATAGATCTGATCGGATTGCCATTGTCAACAGGCGAAGGGACAGTTACTACGGCTGATCTGGCCCCTATTGTTGCCTTCGAGCTTGACATCGTCGGCCCGGACAACGGGCAACACACAGAGTTTTCATCAGGCGGGGGGCTGATCACGTACAGCGCGTCGACCCCGCTCACGGCTTTGGGCGCGATACCCACCAAGCACGCCGCGGGGACCAATACCACCGGGGAAACCTCTAATAGCATCTATGGCACGCTGCCCTCGAGCCAAAGCAAGAAGCTT
>CAZMNG010000457.1:810-4426 GCA_964567505.1 uncultured Chthoniobacterales bacterium | reverse complement strand
AAGCGCGACTAGCTTCTCCAGACTGAGCTCTGCGAGGTCCACGCCGGTGGGAGGAAAGTCTGGATATTCAATCCCACGAAAGTGCGAATTTGGGAACCAGCCGTGGCGGGATACAGTGTGGATGCTATCCACCCAGCCCAGCGCACGCAGTGAAATGATCACATCGACCGTGGTGAGTCCGGTGCCCAGCACGACGATGCTTTTGCCTTGGCCTGGCAGCCGCTGCTCCAAAGGTTGCCACGGATCACCCATCCAGGCCGGATGCTCGCGCAAGGCCTTCGACCCTGGCAACGCGGCTGGCGGCTCATTGCCCATCGCCAAAACCACGCGTTCTGCTTTTACAGGGGTGGAATCCGTGAGGTGAACGACGGCCCGGTCTCCTTCGGGTTCGATGTCCAAAACTTCGCCGGCGATAAATTCTGTCGTGACGGGACCCATGCCGCCCGCGCTCTGCAGATAATGATGCATGATGGAGCGCAAATAGTCGCCATAGACCATGCGTGGAATGAAGCGTTCGCGCAGCTCGATTTCCGGCGTGGTGTCAAACTCCGAACGAGTGCGCAACCATCGAAGGAAATGGTCCGGTTCGTCGGCAAAAGCGGACATATTTCTTGCGGCAACGTTCAACAGGTGTTCCGGCCGTCGCGTGCTGTAGGCAATGCCTCGCCCCGTCGGACGGTGGCAATTGATCACCGTCACCTGCAGCGGACGCTTGCTGAGTCGCACCAAATTCACCGCGGTCATTACGCCGCTGAAACCGCCTCCGACAATAGCGATGGATTCGGGTACTGATTTCGGCACGAGTTCTGCAAAAGAAGCGCGTAGTCCGTACTCCCGTAACACAGCGCATCCAGCGTTCGATCAAATTCTTGACGATGCTTTATCGACGACGAACGGGTACTTTACATCCCGATTTTTGTAAAACGTAAAATGGTAGTTGGCAAAATGTGGCTCTACGCTGGAAAACACCACTGGCCAAGAGGTCGTCCCAAAGCCGCCTTAACGCCATTCCGGTTTGCGCGCCTTTGAAGCTATGGAAAGCGGGGACGCTTGGATCCTCCTACTCTGCTAATTCTTTTTTGACGAAATCGAGGTCCCTCTTCCAGGTGACGTTCTCGCCGTGCAGTCGGATCAGGCTCGTCAGGAGATCGAGACTTGCCTGGAGATTTTGCCGGGCACCGCGGATGTCTCCTTGCTGCTTCAACAAAACGCCAAGATCCCTATAAAAGTGCGACATACGGTATTGCCCATCGGTGTTGCCCGGTTCCTGTTTGGTGAGCTTCTGTGATGTCTCAAGCGCACTCTGGTATTGGTTCCTGGCACCGTCTAAATCCCCTTCCGCTTTCAACACGTCGCCGAGTTTCTCGTAACTGGTTGACAGATCCTGTTGCCAATAGCCGTTGGTTGGGTCCAACTTAACCAGTTTCTGTAATATCTCGAGCGCACTTTGGTATTGAGCCTTTGCGCCCTGCAAATCGCCTTGTTCTGTTAGCACGTCGCCGATTTTGCGATCGCTGTCCGCCAAATCGAATTGCCAGCCGCTGTTACCTGGATCCTGCTTAGCGAGTCGCAGAATGACCTCAAGCCCATTATGATAATGTGCCCTGGCGGCATTCAAATCCCCTTGGGCCGCCAAAACTAGTCCGAGTCTATTATAACCGACCGCCAAATTCCGTTGCCAGTTCGTGTCCGTTGGAGCCTGTTTCGCCAGGTTCTGTACGATGTCGAGGCTTTGCTGATACTTTGATTTAGCACCAGTAAGATCGCCCTGCGCCATGAGGCGATCACCTTCTGCTTTCAGGAGAGTTGCCCAATTATTTGCGGCAGCGGTGTCTTCTTGCCCGAATCCGAGATTTTTGTAATAAGTCTCCACCTGTTTTTGCACATCCTCGACGATATCGAGATGCCCGATCGGCTTAAGCTTCTCGCTAAGCTGGTTCAGCAAGTAGTTAAGGATACCTTCGGCGCTGCTGCGGGCTGAAACGGCACGGTTCGCACTTCGCACCGCCGCTCGCCATTCCCAGACTGCCACTCCTGCTACGGCCGCGAGTAGAGCAATCACTGAGGCTACAATGAGCCAGCGTCGCCGGAGACCGCGGTCTACCTTCTGTCGTGAAGCCAGGATGTAACTCTTTTCCTGCTGCTCGAGGCTTGCGTCGTGATACTTCAGGAGATCCTCGGCTTCCGCTAACGGCCGGCCTGGAGCAAGTAGATAGTCACTCTGTCTGTTACATTCTATCCATCTAGCCATCGCTTCTCCCAGGCGAGCTCGGACCCGTAAAAAGTCGCGGTTCTCCTTTTCCCAGCGGCTGATCTCGGGCCAGACCCGGAACAAGGCCTCATGCGCCACCGTAAGACTTCGATCACCGCGGCTATCCAGATCGGCGATTGAGAGCCGCGCGGTAATGAACGCGTCAACCAAACCTTTCGCTCCCGGTTGCGCCATGGCGGTTTCATAAATTGCTATTCTTCGGGTTAATGTTTCATCACCGCCTGATCCAAGCCTCATAAGTTGGTGTAACACCGGTCCCAGCGCTTCTCGTTCCGAGGGTTCCAGCCGGCGAAAGGCGTCTTCGGCCCGTTTCCGTAAGGCACCTACTACGCCGGCCTTCTCGGCCGGATACCGAATGGCCTGGCTCAATTGCGCGCCGCTAGGCGGGAGAAGATGATACTGGCCGTTGCCTTGTTTAAGCTCTACCAACTCGGCGATCTCTTCGCACCGGCTGAAGAAATCGCTGCGCAAGGTAGCCGCGACCCAACCATAGCCGCTCTCGACCAGCGCCCGGACCCCTTTAAAAAAGCTTACTCGGCCGTCGGGACTGAATCTCTCGGATAAAGTGAAAATCTCCTCCAGTTGATCCAGCCCAATCGCCAAACGCGCTACCGGCTGCAACAATAGATCTCGCCGGCGTTGTTCGTCTCCCGCAACGCGCGACAAAGCTTCCTTCACCAACAAGGCGAGGCCTTAGCAAACATTCAAGCAGGGACACGACTGGGCTCGGCACGTGTTCCAATTGCTCAAAGGGAGGCCGTTCAAACTGATGTTTCCCGATGACCTCCGAAAAGCGACCTTGAAATGGAACTTTACCCGTAAGCATCGCCCAGAAAGTAATCCCAAGAGAGTACAGATCGGATCGTATATCGACATCCTTACCGCGTAGAAGTAATCGCCTTCGACTGTCCCAAGATGGAATACTGAAGCAACATTCGGGTGTCGCAGACCGGCGGCGGCTCTCGCCTCGGTCAGGAAACGTTCGCACACAGACTTATCATCCAGGTAGCGGCTATTGATGACTTTCAGGGCGACCGGACAGTGCAAATTAGTGTCAATTGCCTTGTAAGTAACTCCCATGGCGCCCCGACCCAGCTCAAACGGTTTCTGATCCTCCCGGATCACGATTTCATAATGCTCGAACCGACGTTGCCAGTCAGAAAGCAACGCGACCGTCGTCGATTCGCCTTCGGAGAAATCAAGCGCATGGCGCAGCGCACAGACGGGACACGAAACAATCGAGACCTGGAGACTGGTACCGCAAATCGGGCAAACGCGTATGGCTTCCGCTACCATGTTGAATCGCCAGTTTTTTCATGCGGAACCTACCAGTCCTTCTGCGGC
>CAZMNG010000457.1:0-800 GCA_964567505.1 uncultured Chthoniobacterales bacterium | reverse complement strand
CGCGAATCTCGTCGTCGACGTCTTCCGGACACATTACCGTTCGGCTGACCTCTTCCCGCAAAATCTGGCCGTGTCGCTTCCGTAACCGGTGAATCAGCATCTTCACGGCGCCTTTGCCGACCCGGAGCTTCTCCGCCACGTCGTCGTGAGCGGGTAAACCTTCGATATTTCCGAAATCGAGAAAGGGCTTAAGCGCATCGAAGGTCGCGATCTTTCCACGGGAGTCATACTCCGCCCGGAGCCGATGCATCGCTAGATCCAGAAGGGTCATCGCCCAGCGGGCGTCGAACACCTTTTCCGGAGTCAGAGCATCGGACGGTTCATTGCTGTACCGATCGTCACCGCTTTCGAAATCGAGGGCGACAAACTCGAAGTTCCGTCCTCTCTTGATTGTATTCTCACGATAAAATTCGGTCGAAAGGTAGTTTTTCAAACACGCAAGGAGAAACGAGCGGAACTTCCCTTTGACAGGTGTGACCTGATCAAGCGCTCCGCGATCGAACAGCGACAGAAAGAAACCCTGGATCAGGTCCTTGGCATCTTCCGGGCTGTTTCCACGTCGTCGAACGAACGCATAGAGGGGGTGCCAGTACGCGGCACAGTTCCTCGCGGGCAACTCCGGACCCCGGTGCGTGACTCTGAGCCGACAGTAACACAGCACTCCAACAGGTAGTCCGAAACTTGCCGGCCCCAGTAGCGGCTGAACTGTCATTGGATCTCAATCAATACCTCAGCTGCCGCTATTTAATACAGGAAGCGCTTTGTGATTGGAAGCAGACAATCGGAACGAAGCACAAGCG